>DASUVX010000001.1:0-3540 GCA_036378735.1 Pseudonocardiaceae bacterium
CGGTCAGCACCATTTCCGCGCGAAGTTTCGGCTGTGCGACCGGGACCGCGCGGTGGTCGACCTGCGCGGCATCACGACCGTCCGCAGACACGCCGAGGAGCTGATCGGACGCAGGCTGGCGCCGGCCGAACCGCGCAACGATGGCCGTCAGACGCCCTACCGCGGGCATCCCGTGTTCGTCGCGCAGCACGCCACCGCGACGTGCTGCCGCACGTGTCTGGCGCGCTGGCACGACATCCCCGCCGGGCGCGCGCTTGACGACGCAGAGCGTGGCTACGTCGTGGAGGCAATCTGCCGGTGGATCGCGGGGCAGTACGCCCCCCACCGCCCGCCGCCGTGACCGGATCGATGCGCCACCGCAGGCTAACTGTTCTCCATTCCATTTCACGGTCCACCGCGCGATCGAGCGAGATCGTAGGCGAACACCAAGCTGAACCGATCGCAAGTCACCAGCGGTCGTAATACAACGTCCTCTATTGCCGCGAGTCGGGCGCTCCTGGAGATGACGGCGCGTCCGGTGCTCGGTCATGCTTGATATGCCGATGAGCGCGCCTTCGATCCCGCGCATAAGGCTCGTCGCCGAGGAGGTCCTCGAGTTCGTGGGGCTGCGCCTGGCGGGGAGTGGGCATCATTTAGTTGCTGTAGATCCGGGTGGGCTGGATCAGCACGGCGGCGCGGCGTTCCTGGGTCATGGTGCGGTCATAGGTTGGCCAGTCGTCGTGGGTGCCGCCCGCGTCGGTGAAGATGGTGCGTAGCAGGGCGGTGAGCTCGTCGGGACGCAGCCCGAGTTTGGTGTCGTCGGGGCCGGCGAGCTCGGCGGTGCCTTCAATGGTGATCCAGTTCCAGCGGTGGTGGAAAGTCACTGTGGTCGTGGGGCGGGCGCGCAGGTTGGCCAGTTTGACCCGGCCGCCGGCGACGAGCGCCAGCACTTTGCGCCCCGTCTTGGGATGGGTGCTTACCCCAGCGCTGACCAGCGATGCCTGGACCGTGCCGTCGGCACGGATGGTGGATATGACGGCAAGGTGTCCGTTGGCCGCTGCCAGTTCGGCGGCGTCGTGCAGGTCGGGCATGGTCTGGTCCCCTCAGGTGCAAATCGTCACCGAGTGTGCCGCAGTCCCGGGATGAGGATCGCGGCGGCGAGGCAGTGCAGCAGGGTCAGGGTGGCCCGGGTGGGCGCGTCGGCCGGGAACACGAAGATCGGCACAATGGACGACGTGAGCACGGCCAGCGCAAGTGCCGTCCACGCCGTCCGTGCGCGGCTGGTGTACCGCTCGAGGACGGCGAGCACGGCCCAGCCCGCTGATCCTGAGGCCGCGGTGCCGGCGGCGACCAGGCTCAGGGTGATCGGGCGGACGTCGACCGGTGTCACCACAAGGTAGGTCACCCCGGCGAGGTGACCGGCTAGCCAGGCCAGGCCGGTGATGGCTGCAGCGGCGGCGACCACCCAGGCACGGTGGGTGCGGCGCTGGCGGGCGTGGTCTGCCGACGGCCTAGCAACGGCATACGAGGCATACGACATGTCTGTCACCGGCTTTCCTGGGCTGGCAGAGAGCCTGAGCGCTGGGGTTGGTGGGCTCCGCGGACGTGGGCGCTGTGCCAGCGACGGATGAGAGCGGAGACGCCGGCCGGGTCGTCGCCCATCGGGTAATGGTTGCCGCCGGGGATGGTGTGTTGCTCGGCGTCGGGGAATAGCTGCTTCCATTTCTGGCCGAGCTTGAACGGGTCGTTGCGTGAGCCGAACGCGGTGAGCAGGGGCAGCCGGGACAGCGGGCCGCGCAGTGCTGCTTCGGCGCGCTGGAGCAGGTCGTTCTCGGTGCGCAGCGCGCGGAGGTAGCGGTGGGTGTTGCGCCGGGAAGGCCAGTCCATCCCCGTCAGGAACACGGCACGATCCTCGTCGATCCATTCCCGGCCAGCGCCGAACGCCGATGCGCTGAGCCTGGCCGCCCAGCCCAGCAGCGCGGCCGATTCCCGGATCGGCGCGCTGCCCATCACCGCGAGCATCCCCCGCAGCACCGCGCCCGTGGGCCGCCAGCCCAGGGCATTGAGGGCGACCAGGCCGGCGATACGGTCCGGTTGCCGGGCGGCTGCCGCCAGCCCGACCGGCCCACCTACGTCATGCATGACCAGCGTGGTCTCATACAGGTCGAGCTCATCGATCACCGCGCTCACCGCGAGAGCAGCGGCCTCTAGGCCCACCACCGAGTCTGGGTGAGAGCTGAGGCCGCTGCCCGGGGCGTCGAGTGCGACGCAGCGATGGTGGGGGCTCAGCTCCACCAACAGGTCGCGCCAGACAAAGCTCCACGACCCAACGTGCACGAACAGCAGCGTTGGCCCTTCACCGACGTCAGTGAACGCGATCTGCCCGACCGCCGTCGCGAGTGCTCCGGTGGGGAATGGCCACCGTTCCCGCGGCAACCAGGCCGGCCGCGGCAGCAGTGTGGGCGCGCTCATCGGTTGCTCCCTTCGCTGGGTACCGGCGGGGCCGGTGGGACGTCGAGCTCGGTGTGGGCGTAATGGGTGAAGTAGTCGACGAACACCGTCAGGGCGAGGAAGGCGAATGCTTCGGTGAGCCGGGGAGCGCGCCAGGTCGGTGTGCAGCGCCAGCAGCCGCCCGCCGCTGGCCTGTCTGACCTGTCCCACCAGCTCGGTGAGCGGGTCAACGGATTGTTCGGATGCTATGGGTGCAGGCATAGCGCACCTGTCCTTTCTCTGAGGGGGCAGGCGGCAGGAAATCACCACCGATCCGCTACTCCCAGGACGATCCTCAGCCGCCGGGTGTGACATTCCGGGTGCCGCAAGGGAATGTCACATCGAGCGCTTCTAGCGGTGACCATGGCTAGCCCGCTGCTAGCGCTGCCACCGCAGCGGATCGCGGCGTCGATCCTGACGCTGCTCCGCGACCCCGCATGGGGAATCACCGGTGCACACTTCGCACACATCCGCAGGTTCACACCGGTCGAGGGACCGGCAGCCCGGCGCCTCCAGAAAGGCCGGCGGCTGTGGACGCTCAGCGAGCAGTTGGTCGCCCGGGCCGGCACGCAGACGTCTCCGTAGCGGGGGATGTCACATTCAGGTCGAGCGAGTCGTCCTACCAGTGACGAGATTTTTCAGATCGGGGAGCCAGATGTCCGAGCCGAATTGGCTGGCCGCAAAATTCGAGCAGCATCGTGCGCACCTGCGTTCCGTGGCGTACGACATGCTGGGTTCGGTGAGTGAGGCCGACGATGCCGTGCAGGAATGCTGGTTACGGCTGCAGCGCAGCAACGCCGACTCAATTAACGAATTCCGGGGCTGGCTCACCTCGGTGGTCGGCCGGATCTGTATCGATATGCTGCGCGCCCGCCAGGCGCGCCGTATTGACTATGTCGGTAGCTGGCTGCCCGAGCCACTGGTCGAGGAGCCCCCAGATCAGCGTCCCGACCAGCAGGCTGAGCGGGCGGACACCCTCGGCCTGGCGTTGCTGATCGTGCTGGAGAGCCTCAGCCCGCCGGAACGGCTCGCGTTCGTCCTGCACGATGTCTTCGCGGTGTCGTTCGACGA
>DASUVX010000002.1:0-12922 GCA_036378735.1 Pseudonocardiaceae bacterium
ACGTCGACACCTCGCCCGACATGTTCCTCGCCGGCCCCGAGGTCAGCATGGCCGAGGCCAAACGCCGCGCCGTAGAGCTGTTCCTGACACTCCGCCAGCGCGACGGCTCGCTCCCGCTGATCTACAACTGCGCCGTGTGAGGGCTCAATAGCCGGCTTCAACGGCGTGGATGGTCATCCATGGCTGGGCCAGTTGCGTGGTGGCCAGCTCGTCGTCACCGGCGAGGTCCCACCGGTGCAGGATCAGCTCTGAGCGCATGTGCTCGCCGAACCACTCCACCTTCATCCGCCGCCCAGTCCACGGCACCCATGCGTCAGGTTCGTCGAGGCCGCGCTCCAGCACGCGGGCCAGCTCGGCGATGACGTGATCCAGCGCGGCGATGCGTTCCTCGTCGCTCATCTGGCGAAACGGTGGCTCGCGTTGCTCAAAGGTGCGCGTTTCCGGAATGGGTCGCCGGTCGAGGTGTGCGGCGAGCACGTGGCCCAGCTCGACGGCATTGCCGGCCTGGTGGGCCACGATGTCGCGAGTGGTCCAAGCGGCGCACGCGGTGCCGCTGTCCGGGTGGCGATTCGCCGCGGTGTCGCGGAACGCGGTCCACTCCGGCAGCAAGTCGCTGATCAGGGTGTCGTCAGCCATGGCAGTGTCCCCTCGCCGTCCGGGGACTGGTCGGAGGTGGCCAGGTGATGCCGAAGTGCTCCCGAAGGCCGCTCATGCCCCGGCCGGTGATCTTCAAAGCTCGATGGCCCGGTGCGGGCGTGACCCAGCCGGCGGCATCGAAAGCGTCGAGAACCGCGGTGCCGAGCGGGCCGGCGATGTGGTGGCGCTGCTCGGTCCAGTCGATGCAGCAGCGCACCGCACCCAGCCTGTCCGGTAGTGCCACGCCGATCGCCGTGAGTTGGCGGCGTCCTTTCGCGGTGAGCCGGTAGTCGATCTCGTCGGTCACTCCACCGGCCAGCCGGTCACCGCGTACCGTGGCCAGGTCCGGGGTGCCATCGGGTCCGTCCACGAGGCCGTGTTCACGCAACGCGTCGGTGACCGCGACGCCGAGCCGGCCGGCAATGTGGTCGTAACAGCGCCTGGCCAGTCGCAGCGCATGAGCGCGGGTGCCTTCCCGCAGCGAACGCACCGGCTGCGTCGGCGCCAGCCGGCCGATGACCTCCACCAGCCGCGCCACATCCGGGCCGCGCAGCCGGTAGTAGCGGTAGCGGCCGGTGGGGATCACCTCGATCAGACCCCGCTCGGTGAGTTTGCGCAGGTGCTCACTCGCCGTTGAGGCCCGTACTCCCGCCTCGCTGGCCAACACGCTGGCCGGCAACGCACGCCCGTCCGCCAGCGCCAGCAAGATCCGGCACCGCCCCCGATCGGCGAGCAGCCGCCCCACCGCGGCCATATCAACATCCCCAGCACCAGCCATGCCACCGACCCTAAGCCGAGGACACTTCGGCGCCAGGCGAACTGACCAACGTCGTGAACTCGGCAGCACCGACGTCCCCACTGCCTGAACACGTCGGCGGCGTCGAGTTCACGACGCGCGGCTGGAGGGGCCTACTGGAGTGCCGGAGCGTAGGCGCGTGCCACCTCGTCGACTTGCTCGTAGCCGGCGCGCAGCAGGAAGGTGCTGTTGCGTCCGTAGGACTTCATGCCCAGCACGAAGAAGTTCGGTTCGGGTACTCGCAGCGTGTCCACGCCGCACGAGGCCTGAGTCAGGCAGTCCGCCGGACCGTCACCGGCCGCACTCAGCAGCGCCGCGGACAGGTTCATCGGTGCCGCGGTGGCGTAGCACTCGTGCACCTGCAGCTGCCGGTATAGCGAGGTGTCACCGACAAATCCGGTCAGGGCGATGATGCGGTCGACGACGACGTCCTCGACATCGCCAGTAGCCGACCGGAGCGTGACCAGCACACCGTCATCGGTCGCCCGCAAGGCGTCGACCACCACGCCGGTGCGTACCTGCACACCCGTGACTGCGCCCGAGCACAGCCGCTGCGCGACCTCGACCAGCTCCTGGCGCTGGGGGAGGGGATCGCCTCGAACCTCACCCCAGTCCGGGTCTGCCGCGCGCACGGCCCACACCACGCTGGTGCCGGGTCGCTCGGTCACCAGCGCAGCGAGATCACGCGCCGCGGTCTGGGCTGACTTGCCGGCACCCACCAGCAGGATCCGGCGATCGGCCCACTGCTCGGTCTCGCGATCGATATCGGGAATCTGGCGGGTGATCCAACCGGCTGCCTGCCGTTCACCCGGGGCCGGGATCCCACCGTCGCCGAGCACGTTGGCCTGGTGGTAACTACCGGTGCAGTCCAGCAGTAGGTCCGCGTGCTCGACCTGCTCAGCGCCGTCGGAGTCGGATACCAGCAAGCGGAAGCGGTGCGATCCGCGCTGCGGGGTCGCGATCTCCTCGTGCTTGAGCAGGCCTTCGCGGGCCACCGCCAGAATCCGGGTGCCTCTGTGGATGACGGCGGCCAGCTCGGGGAGCTCGGCCAGCGGTTGGAGCAGCTGTACGGCGAACTCGGCCCCGGTGGGGCAGTAGTCGGCGGGACCCGGCTCGGCGATACCGGCGGCGTCCAGGTGTGCACGCATCCGCGCCGAGATGTTCATCGACCAGGGTGTGAACAACCGGATGTGGCTCCACGCCAGCACGTTGGCCGCCACCGACGCGGCCGCCTCGTACACCGTGACCGACCAACCGTCGTCCAGCAAAGCCAGCGCGGCATCCAGGCCGATCGGCCCGGCACCGAGAATCGCAACGTGGCCAGGTCCATCGGCAGCCGCTGTCACGCGCCCTCCATGCCGTCCGTAGGTGCCGGTGGGATCGTCCCGCCTACGCTATTCGAGAGGCGTAGGCCTTCGGATCGAGGAGCCCGCCGGCAGCGACGATGATTGTTGTGTTCGGCAGGACCTTCCGATCGGAAAGAGGCGTAATGCTGGCGACGGCGTTCACCGACTTAGTGGGTTGCCAGGTGCCGATCCAGCAGGCACCTATGGGCGGCATTTCCCCGCCGGCTTTGGCGCAGGCAGTCAGCCGTGCAGGAGGCGTTGGCACTACTAGCGTGCTACCGGGTGTCTCCGTGGAAAACCTGCGCGCCCATCTCGACGGCATGGCCGCTGCATCGTCTGGCGTGCTCGCGGTGAACTTCCTCACCGATGACCTCGATCTGAAGGCGATCGAGCTCGCCGCGTCTCGGGTGCGGGTCGTGGACTTCTTCTGGAGTACTCCGAGGGCTGGTCCAGTCGAGGTGGCCCATGCTGCCGGGGCGCTGGTCAATTGGCAGATCGGGGTCGGTTGCTGACGCTGAGGTCGCCGTCGCCGCGGGGGCGGATCTGGTGACCGCGCAGGGTATTGAGGCCGGCGGTCACGTGCGGGGCGAGACCGCGCTGCTGCCGTTGCTCACCGCGGTCCTCGCGACGGTGCCGGTGCCGGTGCTCGCCGCTGGCGGGATTGCCGATGCGCGCAGCCTGGCCGCCGTCCTCGCGGCCGGCGCTGCCGGAGCCAGGATCGGCACTCGCTTCATCGCGGCCACCGAGTCCGGCGCCCACCTGGATTACGTCGCGGCGATCCTGCGCGCCGGACCGGGATCCACCGAGATCACCGGTGAGTTCGCGGTCTGCCCGCTGTGCGCGACGCTTCCCCGCGCCCGAGTGCTTTCTTCGGCGGTCCGCGCGGTAGCCGCGTTGCAGGACGAGGCCGTAGGCACCATGCCTATTCCCGGCGGCGAGACGGAGTTACCCAGGCGGTTCGGTATGCCGCCACACCGTGAGGTGCGCGGCCAGATCGATGCGATGGCGCTCTATGCCGGCCAGTCGGTGGGTGCCGTCACCGACCTGAAACCGGCGGCGGCCATCATCCACGACCTTGTCCAAGGAGCCGAGGATCTCCTGCGCGCGTGGACGGTCAACCCGCCGTAGCCGACCACGGATGGCCAGGCCGGACCGGCGTGCTGTTCGCGGAGCAGAATGTCGGTATTGCGGACGAAGGCCGCGTGCCGCTCCGGCAAGGCGCGTCTGGTAGTTACGGATGTTGCGGGTAATGGTGCGGGCCTGGCGAGCGAGCTCGTCCACCGTCATTCCGCGGGGCCTGCTCCACCACGAAGGAGCATACTCACCATGCCAGTTCGACAAGTTACATGCTTTCATGTAACTTCAAGTCCAGCCGTTCGACGTCGATGACCAGCCTCGCGACGGTCTCGATCGTGGTGCCCACCCTCAACGAGGCAGGCCGGATCGAGCCCTGCCTGCTTCGGTTGCGTAGCGACTTTCCCGGCTGCGAGCTGGTGGTGGTCGACGGCGGGAGCACCGACGACACCGTGGACCTCGCGGCCCGGCAGGCTCACACGATCCGCAGCGCCGCGGGCCGTGCCACCCAGATGAACGCCGGAGCCGCGATGACCAGCGGCGACGTTCTGTGGTTCATCCATGCGGACTGCCAAGTGCCGCCCGATGCGTTAGAGCTGCTCCGGCAGGCACTGGGGGATCCCGATGTGGTCGGGGGCGGCTTGCAACTGAGCTTCGACCAACGCAGCCTCAGCCTGGACTACCTGGCGGCCAGCTCCAATGTCCGGGCCCGCCGGCTCAGCTGGATATTCGGCGATCAGGCGATGTTCGTGCGCCGCGAGGTATTCGATGCCGTGGGCGGTTTTCCCCAGCTGCCTCTGATGGAGGACCTGGAGATGTCCCGGATCCTGCGCCGGCGGGGGCGGCTTGTGGTGTTGCCGACCACCGTCGTCGCCTCGGCTCGCCGGCTGGTGGAGCACGGCGTGTGGCGTATGACCGTGCTCATGCAGTTGCTCAAGCTGCAATACCTGCTCGGTGTCGATCCCGAGCGGATCCGCCAACGCTATGAGGCGGGCACCCGCCGCGGGCGCCGGCGACGCCCGGCTTCGACCGGCTAGCCAGCAGCTCGACTTTGCGGCGACCGTCCGCGACGATCTAGGAATGGGTTTCGGCTCGCCGCACGTGAACTGGCCACTCGTCGGGCGAGCGGCCGAGCTGAAGCGAGCGACCACGCTGCTGCGTGCCGACCGTGGTGCAATCGTGTTAGCCGGGGCGGCGGGCGTAGGGAAGACCCGGCTGGCGGCCGAGTGCCTTGACCTGGCGGCAACCCGCGGCTTCGTGCCGCTGCGAGTCTCGGCCACCCAATGCGCGGCCGCGCTGCCGTTCGGAGCCTTTGCGTCTCTCGTGCCCGACTTGGCCCCAAGCACGGACCTGCTGGAGGTGCTGCGCAGAATCGTCGATGCCATCGTCAGGCGCGGTCGGGGCAAGCCGGTGGCAGTCCTCGTCGACGATGCTCACCTGCTCGATCAGCCCTCGGCCGCCCTCACGCAGCTACTGGCTACCACGGAGCACACATTCGTCCTCGCCACGCTGCGCTCCGGCGAACAAGCGCCCGATGCGGTTGTTGCCCTGTGGAAGGACGAGCTCGCGGAACGAATCGAGCTGCATCCTTTCGCCGCCCACGAAGTCGAGGAGCTGCTCACCGTCGCGCTCCAGGGGCCGGTGGACGGAGCCACGGTGCACCAGCTGCACAGGCGCACGCAGGGCAACGTCTTGTTCCTCAGGGAAGTAGTCCTCGGCGCACTCGAAGCGGGTGTGCTTCGCCACGAGGAAGGGATCTGGCGGCTGGGCGGCACCCTGCCGGCCTCATCCCGACTGGTGGAGATCATCGGGACTCGTCTGAGCGGGCTCGACGAGCGTGGGCGCCACACGCTCGAGGTGCTGGCCCTCGGTGAACCCCTCGAAGTTGAGTTACTCCAGGCTGTGCAGAACAGGGTCGACCTCGACGCGCTCGAGCGTCGGGGCTTGATCCGCATCGAGCAGGATGGCCGGCGCCTCAACGCGCGGCTGGCTCACCCGCTGTACGGGGAGGTGCTGCGGTCGCACCTTTCCCCACTGCGTTTCCAGGCGTCCGCCCGTGCTTTGGCTCAAGCCCTGGCAGCGGTGGGCGCACGCCGGCGCGAGGACACGCTCCGGCTTGCCGTCTGGAGCCTGGACGGTGGTGGTTCGGTCCAGCCGGACCTCATGTATGCGGCGGCCACCACCGCCCGGCAGCGATACGACTTCCCGCTCGCGGAGCGGTTGGCCCGCGCGGCAGTCGGGGCGGGCGCCGGCTTTGAGGCCAGCCTGCTGCTGGCGCAGCTGTGCTGGCTGCAGCGCCGCGCCGAGGAGGCCGAGCAGCAGCTTGGGACCCTCATTGCAATCGCTACCACCGATTCACAACGGGCGCTGCTGGCCACCACCCGGATCGGCGTCCTCGATTGGGCGCTCAAGCGGACCGATGCCGCCCTGCGGGTCGCTGAAGCGGCCGAAGCCGCCATTGAGGACGTTAGCTGCCGGGACCAGATCACCGCCGAGCGAGCCCGGATTCTGGGCCGTTCTGGACGCCACAGCGCCGCGATCGTGCTAGCGGTACCGCTGCTGGACCGGGTCGCCGGTAGAGCGCTGGTCTCGGCTTGCTTCGCCATTGGCACCTCGATGGGCGTGGCAGGGCAAGCCGCCGGTGCGGTCGAGGCGGCCGAACGTGGTCTGGGCGCACATCTGCAGCTCACCGGGCCACCCCTGCCGTTCGGACCGTACCTGCACCAGGTGATCCGGTGCGCCGCGTTGCTCTACGCCGGGTGCTTGGTCGAGGCCGGTGCGCTTGCTGACGTTGAGTACGACAAGGCGGTCGAGGAGGGCTCGGTCGAGGCACGGCCGTTCTTTGCGTGGTTGCGTGGCTGGGTGGCGCTGGCCGAGGGCCGGGTGGCGGCTGCGGCGCGACTCACCGGGGAAGCCGCTGGGGCCTTCCGCGAGATGAGCTGGCCGCTGTGGGTGCGCAATGCCCTGATGATCCGCGCGCACGCCCTGGCGCTGCTGGGTGACGTGCAGGCCGCCCGCGCTGTGCTCGCGGAGCTCGATGCGCTGCGGGTACCTCCGTTGGAGATTTGCGGGCCGGAGGTGCCGCGCGCTCGCGCGTGGATCGAGGTGGCCGCAGGTGACGTCGCTCAGGGCTACAGACATCTGCGCGAGGCGGCGACCGTGGCTCAGCAGTGTGGCGCCTATGCCCTGGAGTTGATGGCAGTGCACGATCTGGCTCGGCTTGGTCAAGCTGCCGCGGCGCTTCCTCGATTGCGGGAGCTGGCCGAGGTCGTCGAAGGCCCACTGGCGCCGGCTCGAGCCGCCCATGGCACCGCGTTGGCTGCACAGGACGCTGCCGGGTTGGAAACGAGTTCGGCGAGCTTCGACGCCTGTGGCGCGGTCCTTCTTGCGGCGGAAGCGTCCGCCGATGCAGCCGTGGCCTGGCGTCGGAAGGGTCAGCTGCGACAAGCAGCAGCCGCGCAGCGACGCGCCAGCGCGCTGGCCGCTCGCTGCGAGGGCGCCCGGACACCTGCCCTGACCACTGCTGTGCTGGCTCGGACCGCGCTCACCCCCCGTCAGCTGGAAATCGCCCGCCTCGCGGTTGCGGGCCTGGCTAACAAGCAGATCGCAGCACGGCTGTGCCTGTCCCACCGCACAGTCGAGAACAACCTCCATGCCGCCTACGAGAAGCTTGGCGTGGCGGGCCGCGACGGGCTCGCTCGAATCCTCGAAATCTCCTGACCGCCCCAGCTCTGGTCGCTGCCCGAACGCCAAACAGAGTGGTCACCACTCTGCCGCACCGGTTGCAAACCGGGCATCGTTCCTCGGAAATGACAACGGCGAAACCGAGGACAGACAATGGCAACGGCGACCAAGCTGAGCATCATTCCGTGTGGGGCGATGCGTGCCGACCTGGCCTGGCTGCTGCTCAAGCCCGGCGTGACCCTCCACGCGGTGCGCGACAAGGACGCTGCGGTGGTGTGGTCGGAAGTGCCGACGCACGCGGTGCTCGTCGAGACGCCCGAGGGCAAGCTGCTCTGGGACACCAGCTGCCCGCGGGACTGGGAGCAGCGCTGGGTGCCGACCGGGCTGCAGGACTTTTTTGTCTACGACCTGGTCGGTGAGGACGAGTACCTCGACTCACGACTCAATGCCCTGGGTGTTGGCCTCGATGAGATCGACTACGTCGTGCTGTCGCACCTGCACATTGACCACACTGGCAACATCGGGCTGTTCAAGAACACCAACGCCCGACTGCTCTGCAGTGACATGGAAAAAAAGTTTGCATTCGGTTTTGAAGGCCCATGCAGCGGCGGCCATCTCAAGGCCGACTACGAGAACTTGTCGTTCGAGACCGTCACCGGGGACACCGAAATACTGCCTGGCGTCACCCTGATTCAGACCCCGGGGCACACGCCTGGATGCATGTCCATGCAAGTTGACCTGGCTGACAGCGGCACCATGATTTTTACATCCGACTCGGTGTTCATGGGCGCCAGTTACGGCCCACCGGTGTTCCCGGGCGTGTTGGTCAACAACCTGGAGCAATTTTACGCTTCCGTGGAGAAGTTGCGGGCCATCCAACAGAAGACGAGCGCAACAATGGTGTTCGGGCATGACGCGGATCAGATTCACCGGTTAAGAACGGCAGCGGAAGGCTCCTACACGTGACCCTGAATGGAGGTGCGTATGCCAATCTACGTTTACCGGTGCAATTGTGGACTGCGTTTCGAGCAACTGGCGGAACTGAATGCCCCAGCGCCGGAATGTCCCACTTGTGCGGACACAATGCATAAGATGCCTGCAGGGTTGCGCCTGGGCGGGGTGGCCAACGCAGGCCTGTCTCGCGACCACATGCCGCAAACCTGGCGCGGGCTCTACCACGGCGACCGGGAATACGTTACCCGGATGCAGCGGCAGTGGGACCGCCGGCAGCGATGCGAGGCCAAGTACCCGGAGCTAGCCGGTGACACCCGGCCGGTCCTGGCCCATGAGGGCCGCTACCACAACGCCCCGCTGCGCGCTGGGGAGAGGAGACCGACATGAGTCAGACAGCGAAAAAACGACCGCCGATGGGCGGATTTCACCACTTTGGTATTACCGTCACCGATGTAGAGGCTAGTGCAGACTGGTACCAGCGGATACTAGAGCTGGAACGGGTCCCTGCTAAGATTCCGCATTACGGCAACGAAGTGTCCGGATACGCTGTGCTCCTCGCTGACTTCAGCTGCGGAATCATCATAGGGCTTCAGCACAATACAAGGAATGACGGCCAGTCGTTCGATGAAGCCCGGACCGGTCTCGACCACGTGAGCATGTCCGTGCCGGGACGATCAGATCTAGAATCCTGGACAGAATGGCTCGATGAATCGGGGGTCCCGCACTCGGGAGTGACCGATATTGATGACCCGATAAAGTACTCAGCGCTGGTCTTCCGCGATCCGGACAATATTCAGCTGGAGTTCATCTTCATGGGCGGTTAATGAGATAAGAGCAGGAGCTTCCCGGTGGTGTGGCGGCCCTGCAGGTCCCGGTGTGCTTGCGCAGCGTCGGTGAGCGAGTACCGGCCGCCGATGGTGATCCGCAACGATCCGGCCGAGATCGCGTCGAAGACCTCCCCGGCGCGCCAGCGCAGCTCATCACGGGTCGCGACGTAGTCCGCCAGCTTCGGTCGGGTGAGGAAGACCGAGCCGGCCGAATTCAGCCGCTGCGGATCCACCGGTGGCACCGGCCCGCTGGCCGCACCGTAAAGCGCGAGCATCCCGCGCGGGCGTAGTGATGCGAGGCTGGCGTCGAAGGTGGACGCCCCCACCCCGTCGTAGACGGCGGCGACGCCGTCCCCGCCGGTCAGCCGGCGGACCTCGGCGGCCACGTCGTCGATCTCGGTGTACCGGACTATCTCCGCCGCCCCAGCTTCCCGGGCGAGCTTCTCCTTCGCGGCGGTGGACACCGTGCCGATTACCCGGGCTCCCCGGGCCGTGGCCAACTGGGTGAGCAGCAGCCCCACCCCGCCCGCCGCGGCGTGCACCAGCACTGTCTCGCCGGGCTGTACCGCGTGCACTGATACTGCGAGATAGTGCGCGGTCATGCCCTGCAGCAGGCAGCCGGCGGCGATGTCGGTCTCCATTCCCGCGGGTACCGGCACGGCCTGCTCCGCGGGCACCACGGCAACTTCGGCGTAGCTGCCCGGGGCGGCCGCCCACGCGACCCGGTCGCCCACCGCGATGTCGCGGGTATCCGGTCCCACGGCGGTGACGGTGCCGGCGCCTTCCGAACCGGGGACGAACGGCAAGGGCATCGGGTAGGCACCGCTGCGGTGGTAGGTGTCGATGTAGTTGACACCCGCCGCGGCGACCTTGACGAGTAGCTGCCCAGCGTCGGGTTCCGGATCGGGCAGCTGGGCGAGTTTCAAGACGTCGGGGCCGCCGGTTTCGGTGACCTGGATTGCGCGCACCGCACCAGCCTATGAGCTACCGGCGAGGGCGCGCCTGGCCAGCCCGAGCGGCAGGCAGCCGGAGCCGGCCAGGGTGTCATGGAATTCCCGCAGTTCTCCCGGCCACTGGGTGCGCATCTGCTCGATCTCCAGGCAACCGGTGAGGTAGGACGGGGCCTGCGTCGGCCAGGCGCAGTACCGGTCGACTTCGGCCTTGGCGGTTCCGGTAGACAGCGACGCGCGGGTGGCCATGAACTCCGCGGCCTGCGCCTCGTCCATATCGTCGCAGTGCAGGGCAGTATCGACTACCATCCGGGCCGCTCGAAAGATTCGCGCGTCAAGATGAGCCAGCTCGTGTGCCGGGTCGGTGAAGTATCCCTGCTCGCGCATCATGCCCTCGGCGTAGAGCGCCCAGCCTTCCGCAAAATACGTGCTGCGATGCACCGCGCGCACCGCGGGAGACGCCTGCGCCGCCCAGGACAGCTGCCAGTGGTGCCCGGGATAGGTCTCGTGCACGGCGATGGTGGGCAGCTGCGCTCGGGCGTTGGTGCGCAGCCGCTGGGTGATCTGCTCTTCGGTGGCGCCATTCGGGGTGTAGGGCACGAAGAAGTGGCCGAGGCGCGATCGGGTCAGTGCCGGCGGTTGCAGGTAGGAAGCCACTGCCAGGATCGCGCGCTGGTAGGCCGGTGCTGGTATCACCCGGCAACGTTCACCGTCGGCGAAGGTGACCAGCTCGCGCTCAGCGAGGAACGCGCGGGCTCGCGCCGTCTCGGCCTCGTACTCCGCGCGCATCGCCTCCACGGTCGGCGGGTGGTCGTTCTGGAGGGCTTCCATCGTGGAGCGCCAGTCGTTGCTGCCTCCGGGCACCCGGGCAGCCAGCTCCCGCATCTGTGCATCGAGTGCATCCCAGGCCGCGATGCCGCGGCGGTGCAGTTCGTCGGCCCCGTAACCGAGCAGCTCGCGCTGCACGAGCAAGGCCGAGTACAGCTTTTCGCCCATTCGCCAGTCGCCGGTGGCGCGCTGTGCGAAGTCGGTGAGAAAGCTGGTCGTCTCCTCGAATGCCTGTACCGCGGGCAGCGCCGCGTTGGCAAGGCGGACGCGCAGGATCGGATCCTGGACCTCGGCGGGCAGTGAGTCACGCAGGAACGCCGGTCCGGCCGCGGCTTGCCGGAGGCCACGGCGCACCAGTCGCGGTGCGGCCGACTCGGCGTCCAGGTTGTCCCGGCACGCCGCCAACACCTCGGGTACCTGCGCCAGCCGGGACAGCACCCCATCCACCAGCTCCGGCTCGGGGTGCAGCTGGTGCAGCAATGGCTGCAGCAAGCCGGCGAACACCGGGCTGAGGTACACCGACGGGTCGCGCCGCCAGGCCGGCCAGCCGGCCAACAGCAGCGTTCCCTGCAGTGACGACACGATGAGGTCGCGATCGATCCCGGTGGGTTGGGCCTCGAACCGGGCCAACCACTGGGCGGATTGCCGGTTACGGCTGTCGAAGGCCGCAGCGCTGAAGTCGCCGAGCCGGTGGGCATACCCAGCCGCGCCGAGCGCGTCGGCGTGCACTGGATGCTGGTCGAAGTACCAGTGGAGGTAGGCGGTGACCGGGTCGGATGCAGGATCCTGGCTCACAGACGTCGAACCTATCGCAGTCTTAGGCCTGGCTTGATCGGTGATGGGCGATCCTCCAGCACTGGTCAAAACGGGCAACGCATGACGGGGGTTATCCCCCCAGGTCGGGGCGTCAAAACGGTAAGCCGGCAGCCTCCGTCAGCGGGTCGCCTTCATCCACCGGGGTGCCGGCAGCGCTTAGGTCGTGCCTGCCCCGGCCAGCGGGCGGGTACTACCGACGGTAATGGCGGCGGGCACCTCGTCGCGGATCCGGCAGCCCGTCCACAGTGCGCCCATCGCCACCACCACCGAGGCGGCACCAAGCACGTGCAACGAGACCAGTGCCTCGGGCACCCCGGTGAGATATTGCACGACGCCCAGCACGCCCTGCGTGAACACGACACAGAGCAGCACCAGGTAGCGCCGCCAGGTACCGCCGGGCACGTCCATGGCTCGCAGGGCGAATCCCAAGCCCGCCAGCAACCCGAGAAAACCGACCAGCAGATCGGCATGCAGTTGCGCCAGCGCGGCAACGCTGACGGCCAGCCGCGGCGTGGCCGTGTCCCCGGCGTGCGGACCGGCCGACGTCACCAGCGTCCCGGCGGTCAGCCCCGCCGCCAGCACGACGGTGGCGGTGAGCAGCAAGCCGCGCAGCGGTCCAGGCAGGTACCAGCGTGGTCGCGCGTCGCCCTCGGTGGCCGCGGCGACCAGCAACACCGCCAACCACACCAGCACCATCGAGACCAGGAAGTGCATCGCCACGGTCCACCAGGCCAGCCCGGCCAGAACGGTGATCCCGCCGAGGACGGCCTGCGCCATCACACCGGCCGGCATCGCTGCGGCCAGCAGGATCAGCCGGCGGCGCCGAGGCCGCACAAGCAGCGCGACGACCAGGCAGGCCAACCCGACCAGACCGACCAGGCCGGTGAGCAACCGGTTGCTGAACTCGATCCACTGGTGCAGCGTGGCGACCTCCGGATGCGGCTGCGGCACCAGGCTGCCCGGAAAGCACTGCGGCCAGGTAGGGCACCCCAGACCCGAGCCGGTCACCCG
>DASUVX010000003.1:0-16805 GCA_036378735.1 Pseudonocardiaceae bacterium
CGGCTCGCTGCTGCTGGCACGCCGCAGTTCGAGCGAGGCGAGCTGGACGCGTTTCGGCCTGATACTGCTCAGCGGAACGGCGGACATGGTGGCCAACGTGCTGTTCCTGCTGGCAACCCGGCAAGGCGCGCTGAGTGTGAGTGCCGTGCTCGTCTCGCTCTACCCCGTGGTGGTCGTCGTCCTCGCCCGGTTCATGCTGCGGGAGCGGCTCACCTGGCTGCAAGCAACCAGCGTGGCCCTCGCACTCACGGCGAGTGCGCTGCTGTCAGGCTAGTTCTGCGGGCCGAGGGCCAGGGCCACCGTCGAGGAGTCTTATGACTATGTGTAGTTACAGTAACTCGTTTCGCAGTAATTCGCTGGTCGCCGGCTCGACCCCTTCTGTTCATGCCGGGCACACGATGTTACCCGGCGAATTGGTAAGCGCCGGGAGCCGTCCTGGGCCGGATGGTCACGGGTGGATCAACATTGCACTTCGGCGAGATGTCGCCAAGATTGTTGCGGAGAGGATCAGCAGGGCACCCTCCACGACGAGGCTGAGCACTCCGAGTGGCTCGGTCCAATTACCGATGTCGTCGCTGTAGTGGGGCAAGCCGGGTCCGCGGGAGAGCACGTAGCCGAGGATCGGTCCGGCTGCCACTCCCAGCGACAGTATCCAACCCTTCTTGGCGAAATTCGTCAGCAGTAGCCCCGCGGCTACGACGCCGGCGGCTTCGAGAAGGTAATAAAGAATCTGGACGTATTCTGGATCTTTCAGTCCGGGCACGCCACCTTGGTCGATGATGTGAATCGCTGCGATGGCCAAGCATCCCAGGGCGCCCACAGCACGTAGAATCACTCTGATTCCCGCCCGGCCCGGTGCGGTAGTCGACTGCAACATGCCTCGCCAATCCTCTCTTCGCGATGGTGCGCACCGGCGGTGCTAATCGAGTATTGTGATCTGTTTGTTGGATGCGCA
Source organism: Pseudonocardiaceae bacterium (assembly GCA_036378735.1). GTDB lineage: Bacteria > Actinomycetota > Actinomycetes > Mycobacteriales > Pseudonocardiaceae. The sequence goes on from DASUVX010000003.1 coordinate 956, forward strand.
TCCCCGATCGACACCGTAACGGCACCCGCCGGGCCACGGCCACTGCGGTTGACCACAAGGGCCGGACCCATCCACACGCTAGGCTCACGACCAAAGTCCGAAAAAGGGCCATCAGGGTGGATGGACAATGGCGAAATCTCAGGTGTGCGTGGCCTTTTTAATGGTTGCCAAACCTAACTTGTATCGGATTCCGCCGGCCCGATCGGACCGGCGCACGAAGTTGTGCGGAAAACGCAGCGCGCGACGGTGGTCGTCACCGTGGAGCGCCGGGACCGACGTCGATGCGGTTGGCGGTGATGTTGCCGTCGGTGCCGGCCCGGCCGGCCACCACGACGGTCTGGCCAGGCTTCAGGTCGGCCACCGTGCCCTGGCTGCGCACGGTGACGGCCACGTTGGGAGCCGCGGTGACGGTGACCTTGCGGCCGTTGCGGGTGGTCAGCGTGATCGTCGACCCGTTGACCGAGTCGATGGTGCCGGCGGCGCCGCGGCCGCCCCGGCCGTGCCCGCGGTGGCCGCCGAAGCCCCAACCGCCTGGGCCGGTGGCGTTCGAACTTTGGGCCGTCGGACCCACCCCGGCCGCGCGTGGGCTGGCGCCCTGGTGGCCCAGCAGGTAGCCGACCGCGCCACCTACCAACAGCAGCACTACTGCTGCGGCGGCCAGCAACAGCGTCATCCGAAGGCGCGGCCGAGCGCCGCGAGCGGAGCTGGTTGGTGACGCGTCGAGCCGGGCAGTCGGTTCGTCTGGCTGCGGTGTCTGGTTCATCGGATGTCCTCCCTCTGGCGAGCGGGTGTTGCGAGTCCGGCAGGGCTTGGTCAACACCCTCGCCGATCACCTTGGGGGCAAGCTGCCAGTTTCCTCCGAGTTGGCTGTGAATGAGCGCGGTAGTAGGCAGCGATTCCCAGCTAGTTCACAGCCAACGTCCAGGAGCGTGGGAGCCTCGCCGCCCACACTGATGTGCCTGGAGGTGGTGCGCGTGGCCACAGCGAGTGCCCCAGCAAGACCACAGGCCCGGCTGCTCATCGTCGATGACGAACCCAACATCGTCGAGCTGCTATCCGCCAGCCTGCGCTTCGTCGGCTTCGAGGTGGCCACCGCCACCGACGGTGTGGAGGCGATGCAGCAAGCCCGGCGACGGCGCCCCGACCTGCTCGTCCTCGACGTGATGATGCCCGGCATGGACGGTTTCGAGATGGTGCGCAGGCTCCGCGGTGAGGGCCTGCAGATGCCCGTGCTGTTTCTCACCGCGCGCGACGCCACTGCCGACCGGATCACCGGCCTGACGCTGGGCGGGGACGACTACGTGACCAAACCGTTCAGCCTCGAGGAGGTGATCGCCCGGATCAGGGCGATCCTGCGGCGCGCTGGATCTGGGACGGATCGCGCCAGCGCGCAGCTGTGCTTCGCCGACATCGAGCTCGACGACGACACCCACGAGGTGCGTAAGGCCGGCGAGCTGGTCGAGCTGTCGCCGACCGAGTTCAAGCTGCTGCACTACTTCATGCGCAACCCCGGACGGGTGCTGTCCAAGACCCAGATCCTCGAACACGTGTGGAACTACGACTTCAACGGGGACACCGGCGTGATCGAATCCTACGTCTCCTACTTGCGGCGCAAGCTCGACACCGGCGAGCCAAGACTGCTGCACACCGTGCGTGGCGTCGGCTACGTGCTGCGCGTGCCTCGAACGTGACCACAGACATGACCGCGGCCGGCCGCACCGCTGGCCGGATGCGGGCCGCTGGCCGGGCCGCAGCCACGGTGTGGGCCGCGACACCGCTATGGGTGCGGCTGGTCGCCGCGGTGCTGGCGCTGGTCGCGCTGGCGCTCGCGGCCGCGGGGGCGGCGACGGTCACTGCATTGCACGGCGACCTGCTCGACCAGGTGGACGGCCAGCTACGTGCCGCCGGCGAGCCGATCGTGCACGGCCTGCGCCACGGTGCCGGTCCGGGTCTGCCACCGCCGGGCGCCGCCCAGGGCCGGTTCAGGCTGCCCAGTACGTTCTCTCTGGCCATTACCGACGAGGCCGGCGCCATCGTCGAAGTGCTGGAATCCCCACTCCGGGTCGGCCAGCCGGGCCCCGTGCTGCCGCAGTGGACCCCGGCCCAGGCCGCGGCCAGGCACGGGCACGCCATCACCGTGCCCGCGACCGGCGGCGGCGGGCAGTGGCGGCTGCTTGCCATCCCGCTGCCGGACGACTCCGGCACCCTGCTGGTGTCGACCAGCCTGGCCAACGTGGACGCCACCCTGTCCCGGCTGACATTCCTCGAGTTGATCATCGGTGGGGTGGTGCTGGGGGCCCTGGCCGGCGTCGGTTACCTCGTGGTGGCCAGCAGCCTGCGGCCGCTGGCCGAGGTGAAGGACACCGCGGAGGCGATTGCGGCGGGCGACTTGACCCGGCGGGTACCCGAGCACCCGCCGCGCACCGAGGTCGGGCAGCTGTCCGGCGCGCTCAACGGGATGCTCGTCCAGATCGAGTCAGCCTTCCGCACCCAGCAGGCCTCCGAGGTGGCGGCCCGCAGTTCCGAGGAACGGATGCGGCGCTTTGTCGCCGACGCAAGCCACGAGCTACGAACTCCATTGACCTCGATCCGGGGGTTCGCCGAGTTGTACCGGCAAGGGGCTGCTGACGACGTGCCCAGGCTGATGAACCGGATCGAGTCCGAGGCCGCCCGGATGGGGTTGCTCGTCGAGGATCTGCTGCTACTTGCCCGGCTCGATGCCCAGCGCGAGCTGGCCCGCACGCCGGTCGATCTCGTTGCACTGGCTGCCGACGCGGTGCACGACGCCCGCACGCTGTCTCCCGATCGCCCGGTCACCCTGGAGGTGACCTCCAATGGTCGAGTGCCCGTGGTGCTCGGCGACGAGGCCCGGTTACGGCAGGTGCTGGGCAACCTGATGACCAACGCGCTGCGCCACACTCCGGCCGGTACTCCGGTCACCGTAGGGGTGGCCACCGAACCCGGCTGGGCTGTGCTCTCGGTCAGCGACCAGGGCCCCGGGCTGGCGCCGCAGGACGCGCAGCGGGTGTTCGAGCGGTTCTACCGGGCCGACTCCGCGCGAACCCGGTCCCGCCGCGGCGGGACCGGCCTTGGCCTGTCCATCGTTGCCGCGCTCACCGCCGCGCACGGCGGCACAGCGGAGCTGGACACCGCCCCCGGCTCCGGCGCGACCTTCCGCATCCGCCTCCCCCTAGCCACCCCCTAACCCCTGACCCGACATGGAGACATATCGGGATTCCAGCTGCCCCGCTCACCCCGATATGTCTCCATGTCGGGGTGAGCGTGGGGTGGGGTGAGGGGCTGGGCTACGACGGGGCGTGTCGAAGTTGGGTGCACCCGCGGCGTAATGCGAAGTTTGTACTGATCCGACCGGATCACGCTTGGTTACTGAAAGTAGTGATCATACGCTAAGGCGTGTCATTATTCTTGTGGCCCTCGCGATCACGCGAGTACGGTACGCAACCGTGCCGACGACCGATTACCATATCTTTGTCCGGGTTGAGCGTGGTGTGCGGTGGATTCTGGAGCAATACCGGAGCCCGGCTACCCGCGCGCTAGTGAATAAGGCGCGGTCCGCCGCGGCCCGGCTGCTGGCGCCGCCGGACATTCCGTCACGGTCGGTAGTGGGCGGAAAGTCCCCATCCAGCCAAGGCAACGGCTCACACGAAGCGCTGGCCAGGATGTCTGCCACTGTCGCGCGGCGGGATCTCAATTTGGTGGACTCCCTGCTCGCCCGGCTCGAGGACATGGAGGCGAGCGAGAGCGATCCGGATGCGCTGGCACGGCTCTACCAGCTGGACCATCTCGCTGCCCGGCTACGCCGCAACGCAGAGAACCTCCGGGTTCTCGCCGGGCAGGACGCCGGCAGCAAGCCCGGCGCGCCCTCGCCGGTAATCGACGTGATTCGGGCGGCGATGTCGTCCATCGAGCACTACCGCCGGATCGAGATCGAGCGCGCCGCCGGACTAGCTGTGGTGGACCTCGTCGCCGACGACCTCAGCCGGCTGCTTGCGGAGCTGTTGGACAACGCCACCAGGTACTCACCGCCGATATCGAAGGTCACCGTCAGCGCACACCTCGCCGAGCAGGGCACCTTGCTGATCCAGATCGACGACGCGGGACACCACCTGCCGGCGGACCGCCTGCAGGCGCTCAACACCCAGCTTTCCGACCCGGAGTCCGGCGGCGGATCCGTCGAGCAGATGGGCCTTTCGGTCGTTCGACGGCTGGCCGGCAAGCACGGTATCCGGGTGAGCCTGGACAGCACGGCGACCCGCGGCACCAGCGCCACGGTGCTGCTACCGCCTAACCTGGTGCGGCAAGCCCCGGCCACACCGTGGTTCGCCGGCACCCCGATGATGAAGGTTCCGCAGCCGGCGCCGGCTGGCGCCCAGGCGAGCCCACCGCCTGCGGTGACAACGCCTTCCCGCGAGCCCAGCTCCGCCGAACCCGCCGGGCCGGCGAACCCCCCTCCCAGCCCGGGGACGACCCGAAACGGCTTGCCGCGGCGGGTCCCGCAGAGCCTGCGCGAATTCGGCGCCTTCCCCACATCGGTGCCCAGCCCCCGGCACGATCTCGACACCGATCTCAGCGAGGGGCGCGAGCAGCTGATGGCGGATATCGGCGACTTCTCCGACGGCGAGCAGGCTGCTCGCCAGCAACGGTCGGCCAGGAAGCCTAGAAAGACCACGTGAATGGCTGCCGATCATGCCATCAAGAACCCGGCGGATTTCACGTGGCTGATCAATGGGTTTGTCCAGCGCGTGCCCGCCGTCACGCATGCTCTGCTGCTGTCCTCCGACGGATTTCCCCTGACCGCGTCGGAATCGGTGAGCAGCGACGGCGCCGAACAGCTCGCGGCAATCGCCAGCGGCCTGCTGGGTCTGGCTCGAAACAGCGCGGCAATATTCGGTAAGGGCAGCTGCGAGCTGATCATCATTCGACTGTCCCGCGGGTACTTCCTGTTCATGGGAATCGGCGAATACGCCGGCCTGGCAGTGCTGACGTCAGCACGCTGCAACATGAAGGCGGTCGCCTATGAGATGACGCAGTTCGTGGACACGGCCGCAGGTGCATTGACGCCGAAGGCTCGCGCCGATCTGCGGCGTGTCATCACCGCTCGGCGAACCGACTGAGCAGGCGGAGGAGGGGCAGCGGTGGAACACATTGCGATGCGCAGCAAGAGGATCCGACTTTATGCGCTCACCGGAGGGCGCACCCGACCGCGCCACCACCTATTGGTGGAAACTCTCATATCGGTACCACAATACGATCCGCAGCTGGCCGGTACGCTGATGCCGGAATCGCAGGCGCTTTACGAGCTTGCCCGCGAGACGTCGTCCATCGCGGAGATGTCCGCTCATTTAACTATTCCGTTGGGGGTGATTCGCGTGCTGATCAGCGACCTGGCGGCGCAAGATGTGGTTTTCATCCACCCCACCGGTTTCACGTACCAGTATGACCGGATCATCTTGGAGAGGATCCTCGATGGACTCAAGAAACTACCCGCTTGATTTTTCTTCGTTGACCATTTCAGCGAAGATCGTGATCGCTGGTGGTTTCGGGGTAGGCAAGACCACCTTCGTGGGTTCGGTGTCCGAGGTCAAGCCGATCAATACCGAAGCATGGATGACGGTGGCCGGCGAGGGCGTCGATCCACTGCCGGACAGCGGGAAGACGACGACCACGGTGGCCATGGACTTCGGTCGTATCAGGCTGCAGCCGGACCTGGTGCTGTACCTGTTCGGCACGCCGGGCCAGCCGCGGTTCTGGTTTCTCTGGGATGATCTGTGCCGGGGTGCGCTCGGCGCCGTCATCCTGGTGGACACTCGGCAGATCCAGGATTCCTTCGCGGCCATCAACTATTTCGAGAACGACTCCGACATTCCCTTCATCGTGGCCGTGAACAAGTTCGACGGCGAACTGGACTACGAGCTCGACGAGGTGCGGGAAGCGCTGACTCTGGGCCCGGACGTGCTGTTGACCACGTGCGATGCCCGCGACGCCGGATCGACTTCGAAAGCCTTGCAGGAATTGGTGTCCTACACCATGAGCTGCACCGTCTCCTACGGCCCCGATGTGACCTGGGGACAGCAAGAGGAGGGTTAACGTCGATGCGGAAGGTATTGATCGTGGGGGCCGGTCAGGCCGGCTTGCAGCTGGGGCTGAGCTTGCAAAGCCACGACTACGACGTCACCGTCATGTCGGCCCGTACTCCCGAGGAGATTCGCAGTGGACGGGTCATGTCCACCCAATGCATGTTCGGCCCTGCCCTGCAGCACGAACGCGACTATGACCTCAACCTTTGGGAGCGGCAAGCGCCTGATATCGAGGGACTCGGTCTTTCCATCGCGGGTCCCGATCACAAACGTGCCTTGGACTGGCTCGGTGAGCTCGACGACTATGCGCAGTCAGTGGACCAGCGGGTGAAGATGTCCGGGTGGTTGGAGCTATTCGAGGACCGGGGCGGCAAGGTCGTCTACCACGGTGTCACGACTTACGACGTCGATGCGTTGACTCATTTTTACGACCTCGTCGTCATCGCCGCCGGTAAGGGGGAACTCGTCGGACTATTCGACCGGGACCCGAGCCGTTCTCCCTACACCAGCACGCAACGCATCCTCGCTGTGGTTTATGTGCACGGCATGGCGCCACGACCGGAACATCCCACCATGCAAGCGGTGCGTTTCAACGCCGTTCCCGGAGTCGGCGAGCTGTTCGTCATGCCGTGTTTCACCGTGAGCGGTCCGTGCGACATTCTGTTCTTCGAGGCAGTCCCCGGCGGTCCGCTGGATTGCTGGGATGATCGCCCACCGCCGGCCGAGCACTTAGCGCGCACCCTTGATCTCATGCGTGAGTTCGTGCCCTGGGAATACGAGCGGTGCCACCACGTCGAGTTGACCGACGGCAGGGCCACGTTGACCGGCGGTTACCCGCCGGTGGTACGGCGACCGGTCGGTGAGTTGCCCTCTGGGGGCCGGGTGCTGGGCATGGCCGACGTCGTGGTCGCCAACGATCCCATCACCGGGCAGGGCTCGAACAGCGCGAGCAAGTGCGCGGCCTCGTACCTGGCCAGCATCCTGGAGCACGGCGACGCGCCGTTCGACGCGGCATGGATGCAGCAGGCCTTTGACCGGTACTGGTCCGACGCCCAGCACACGACCATGTGGACCAACGCGATGCTCGCGCCACCTCCCGAGCATGTGATGAACCTGCTCGGCGCCGCGGGGGCGTACCCGCAGATCGCGCACCGTTTTGTCAACGGCTTCGCTGATCCCTCCGATTACCAGCACTGGTTCCTCGATCCGGACAAGGCGCAGCGGTACCTCGCTTCGGTGACCGCGGGCCAGGGCTGCTGAATCCGGCGGTCGCCTGAATCAAGCCGGCCGGGGTAATGGGGGGCAGCATGGTCGGAACGCCGATCTTCGACGAGCTACGCGAGCTGTTCGCCACCTCGCCGGACCGGTTCGGATCTCGCCCCCAGGCCGAGGGTTCGCCCGGACCGTCGAGGCCACCGACGAAGGTCATCATCACGGGCGGTCCTGGAGCAGGAAAGACCACCTTCGTGGGGTCGGTGTCGGACACGCACCCGATCACCGTCGAGGCCGCCACGGACTTCGGCCGGATCACGCTGAATCCAGATCTGGTGTTGTACCTGTTCGGCACGTCGAAGCCGGAGCACGCCGCGTTCGCCGGGGCGCTGGGTGCTGTGGTGCTGGTGGATCCCCGGCGCATCGAAGACGCGTTCCCGACGATCAACTACTTCGAGAACGGTTCGGACATCCCGTTCGTGGTGGCCGTCAATATGTTCGTTGGTGGGCTCGTCTACGACCTCGACGAGTTGCGGGAAGCTCTCGCGCTGGATCCGCGGGTGCCGCTGATGACCTGTGACGCCCGCGAACCCCGATCGGCCGCCAAGGTCCTCCAGAACTTGATCACTCACACTCTCAACATCGCCCCCTGACCCCGACATGGAGACATATCGGGGTGCGCGGGGCACCGATCACCCCGATATGTCTCCATGTCGGGGTCAGGGGTTACAGGGTTGGCAAGTCCTGTTCCTGGCCGATCAGGGGGGCGAGGGGGTCGCCGACTTCGTGCAGCCTGTCGAGGACGGTGCGGATCGTCCAGCGGTCCGGGGCCAGGTCGGGATCCTGCAGTTCGTCCCAGGAGATGGGGACCGACACCGGCGCGCCGGCCGCGGGTCGGGCGCTGAACGGCGCCACCAGCGTTTTGTTGATCGCGTTCTGGGTGTAGTCCAGGCGGGCGAGCCCTTCGCGGCGGTCCTTCTGCCACTCCCAGCTGACCAGTTCAGGCACAGTCCGGCCGACGGCGCGGGATACTTTCTCGACCCAGACTCTGGTGTCCTCGAACGAGTAGCCGCAACGCACGGGAACCCAGATCTGCACGCCCCGCTGTCCGGTGACTTTCGGCATGGCCGCGACACCGAGGTGCTCCAGCGCCACCCGGTAGAGCCGGGCGAGCACCAGGATGTCGTCGAAGCTGGTGGCCGGACCGGGGTCGATGTCGATCAACGCCCAGGTCGGCTGGTGCACGTCGGGCAGGCCTGAGGTCCAGGGGTGCAGCTCCACCGCGGCGTGGTTGGCCATCCAGACCAGCGCGGCCACGCTGTCGATCACGGCGTAACACTGCGCTTTTTTTGGGGTCTTTTCGAGCCTAGCTTCAGTGTTATGCCAGCGTGTCAGCCAGTCCGGCGCGTAGTCGGGCACCTCCTTGTGCCAGAAACCCGGCCGTTGCACACCGTCGGGGTAGCGGTGGGCGTTGATCGGGCGGTCGGCGAGGTAGGGCAGCATGAACGGGGCGATCATGGCGTGGTAGCGGACGAGATCGCGCTTGGTGACCGGCGGCTCGCCATCCCGCGGGGGAAACAGCACCTTGTTCAGGTTGGTCAAGGCGACCTCGCGACCCTGCACCGTCCACTTACCCTTGGCGCCCAGCGCGTCGAGCACGGCCAGCTCATCGGCGGTCGGCGGATCCCACCTCGGTTGTGGCGCCTTGACCAGCGAGATGGCAGCTTGGTCCGGGGGCAGATCACCGCGCCACATCAACTCCGGCGCCGCGGCCACCTCGTCGTTGGTGCGCCCGCTCTTGACCGATCGGGGGTGGTCTTCGGGGTTCCACCCGCGCTCGGCGTGGTCGTCGTTCTTGTGAATCAACAGCCACTGCTCGCCGCCTGCGCCGTCTTTTTTGGGCCGAGGCTGGCCGGTGCGTACCAGCACGAAGCGACCGGCGAGCTTCTCGCCGTAGAGGTCGAAGTGCAGCTCCCCGCGCTCGATGGCTGCGACCGGGTCGTCGGTTCCCGATGGCTGCCACGTCCCCCAGTCCCACACGATGACGTCGCCGCCGCCGTACTCGCCTTTCGGAATGACGCCCTCGAAGTCGAAGTACTCGATGGGGTGGTCTTCGACGTGCACCGCCAGCTGCCTGACCTTGGGGTCCCGCGTCGGTCCCCGCGGCACGGCCCAGCTGACCAGCACCCCGTCCATTTCCAGCCGCAGGTCGTAATGCAGCCGGCGGGCGCGGTGGCGTTGCACGACGAACCGGCTGGAGCCGGCCGCCACGTCCGGGGATCCGGCCGGCTCGGCGGTCACCGTGAAGTCCCGCTTGGCCCGGTAAGTACTGAGACGCTGCTGCGGATCACTCATCGGGCACCGCGGACGTAGTAGAGGTGCAATATCGCGGCGACCTGCCGGTACGGGTCCCGGGTGCCGGCTTGGAGCTCGGCGGCCAGCAGGTCGGCCAGCTCGGCGGCGGCGGGGGCGGGGTCGTCACAGTGGTCGGTGAAGATCCGCACGCCATACCAGCGCCGGCGCTGCCAGCCGAAGGGCGCCACTGCGCGGTCGATGATGCCGGGCGTGTGCGCATGTGCGGTCAGGCCGAGCCGGTTGGTGTACTCGAGCGTGTCGAAAGCGCCCAGCGCGGCCGGGTAGTCGCCGCGCAGCCCGTCGCGCATCGCCAACGCGAGCCCGTTGCGGATCAGCAGCGACAGGCCGGCGTCCGCGCCGGCGACCGCGGACAGCGCGGACAGCATCGGGGCGATGTCGTCGAGATACATCAGCACCCCGTGGCACAACACCAGGTCGAACGGTCCGGCTACCAGTTCCGCCGCATCCTCCCCAGCACCTTGGACCAGCCGCACCCGGCCACGGACCTCGCCCGGTTCGTCGGCCAAAGCCTGCTCGAAACGACCCAGTAGCTCAGCGGAGATATCAAGACCGGTCACCTCGTGACCGCTGCGCGCCAGAAGCAGCGACTGGGTGCCCTGCCCGCACCCGACGTCCAACACCCGCAGCGAGCGCGCGTGGCCGATGATCGCAGTGAGCTGCGCGGCGACGACGTGCTGGCGCACCACGCCACGCAGCAGGCCGAGCTCACCCACCCAGCCCTGCACACCGGCCGCGAACGACATGTTCGGCATGGCTCCTCCGCGCGGCTCAACCTTGGCCATCATCGCCTCCCCGGCGCCTGGTGGCATCTTCACGGGAACGTCACCTGTGCCGGGTCCTTGTCGGTACGCAAGCCGCGCCAGGCGGTATGGCGCAGCCGGCGGTCCGGAGTCACCGACCGGTACTCGACCTCACCGACGAGTTCGGGACGCACCCAGCGCGCCCGGCGGGCGTGGTCGCGGGGCACCGGCTCGTCGAACGGGCTGCCCGGCTGTTCCAGCGCGGTGAGGCGGGCCAGCAGGTCGTCGAGCATCCGCTCGGTGAACCCGGTACCGACGTCGCCGAGGTAACGCAGCCGGCCGTGAGCGTCGTGGGCGCCGAGCAGCAGCGCGCCCAGCGTGCCGGCCCGGCCACCCTGACCGGCCGTCCAACCACCGACCACGACCTCTTGGGTGCGGAACAGAGCGGTCTTGATCCAGGACGGCGACCGGCGTCCCGGTTCGTACCGGGAACGCAACCGTTTGCCGACAACGCCCTCCAAGCCGTGCTGGCGCGCCACCTCAAGCAGCTGGCCGCCACTAACGCCGCTGCCGCCACCTGTGTCGGTGTAGTTCGGCGGTACCCGGATCAGCGGTGCGCCCCTGTCGAGATCCAAGCTCGCCAGCAGCTCACGACGCTGCTGGTAGCTCTGCGCCAGCAGCCGGTGGCCGTCGAGATCGAGCAGATCGAACAGGTAATAGGAAATCGGCACCCGGGCCACCAGCTCCGGGCTCGGAGAGCGGACATGCATGCGCTGCTGGAGCAACCCGAAATCCGGCCGCCCGGCGACGCCCAGCGTCACGATCTCCCCGTCGAGCAGCACCCGGCGGCCCTTGGTCAGCCCGCTCAGTGTGGCCAGCTCGGGATACCCGCCGGTGATGTCATTGCCGTTGCGGCTGTACAGCCGAAGCGCCTCACCGGCGACCGCGGCGATGGCCCGCACGCCGTCCCACTTGAACTCGAAGGCCCAACCGGGACCGGACGGGGGAGCACCGGCCGAGGCCAGCATCGGCGCCACCGGTTCGGGCAGCTCGGATCTGGTTGCCGTCAAAGCGCTTTGAGGGTATCGCTGAGGAATCTGGCTGTCTCAGCGGGTGATTTAGCTTGGACGCACAAGCGATCCATGACCATGAGGTAGTGCTCGACGTCCTGGCTCTTATCCAGGTAAAGAGCGCTGGTGAGCTGTTCGAGGTAGACGATATCCGGCAGGTCGGGTTCGGAGAATCGCAGGATCGCGAAAGGACCACCTACCGCCACGTGCGCGCCGAAATATATCGGCATCACCTGAATCCTGACATTGGGCAGCTCTGCCATCTTGATCAGATGCTGGACCTGTGCCCGCATAGCCGAACTCTCATGCAGCCGCCACAGCGCCGCCTCGTCGATCACGGTCCACAGAATGGGTGCGCCGGGTTGGACGAGGATTTTCTGACGTGTCATGCGCAGTGCGAGTAGGCGTTCGATATCGTCACTGGATGCGTCTGGGTGGCCGAGCTGGATCACCGCATAGGCGACATCGCGGGTCTGTAGCAGGTCGGGCACGAATTGAGGTTGATAGCTGCGGATGACTGAACTGGCCTGCTCCAAGCCGAGGTACATCTCGAACCAGCTCGGCAGGATGTTGCTGTACTGGTGCCACCAGCCCGGCAGGTTGGCCTCCCGCGCGAGCGCCAGAAAGGTATTCCGCTCGCGCGGGTCGTTAATGCCGTAAAGAGTGAGCAGATCTGCTACGTCGCGCTCCTTGAAGCCGACCCGACCGAGCTCCATGCGGCTGATCTTGGCGTGTGAGGCGCGGATCGCGTAGCCGGCCGCCTCGACACTGATTCCGCTGGCCTCACGGAGCCGGCGTAGCTGGGTGCCTAACGCGATACGCAGCGCGGTGGGCCCGTGCGATCGTGACGGAACGTGACCGCTCGTCGGATTCCGACCGGGCCGAATAGCGCCCACACCATGCCTCCCTCCCGATGAAGTATGCCGCCGACCAGTGGCGTCACGGTTTTCGGCCGACGCCACTGAAATGAAACACCTCCGCAGGCACACCGATTTCGGAGGGGTCGGGGCGCCACCGCGAACATGAGACTACGCCGGGCGCCAGCAGCTCCAGACCGCCGAAGAAATGGATCAGCTGTTGCCGGCTCCGGGCCACTATAGGAGCCGCGCCGCTTTCGTTCCAGAACCGCATGGCCTCGCTCATCGCGGCACCGTCGATCTCCGCGGTGGGATGCGATATCACCAGGTAGCTACCCGGACATAGGGCGGCGAGCAGCTGGTCCACAATCGCGTGAGCCTGGTCGGTGTCCGGTATGAAGTTCAAGATGCCCAACAGCATGAGCCCCACCGGCTGGGCGAAGTCCAGCGTCCGGGCTGCTTCGGCCAGGATTATGTCCGGTTCGCGAATGTCTGCATGCACGTAGTCGGTGGCGCCTTCCGGAGTGCTGGTGAGCAGGGCCCGTGCATGCGCCATGATGAGCGGATCATTGTCGACGTAAACGATGCGTGACTCCGGCGCAACAACCTGCGCGACTTCGTGCGTGTTGCCGGCCGTGGGCAGGCCGGTGCCGATGTCCAGGAACTGACGAATCCGCGCCTCGCCCGCCAGATACTGAACAGCACGGATCAAAAACCTCCGCTCGGCGCGGACCGTATCGCGCAGGCTCGGGATAAGCAGGAGAATCTGATCTGCGGCGTCCCGATCGACTGCGTAGTTGTCCCGACCACCCAGCAGATAGTTCCAGAACCGAGCGGAATGCACCACCCTGGTATCGATCTGCAGTTCTTTTCTCGGGGCCGGTACGGACACGCCGCCCGTCGCGAGTGGATTTTGCTTTCGCACCGGTTCTCGACTCATTGTATCCCGTCCCCCGTACCGTGATACGACTGAAGGCGCGCCAAAGCACGCAAGCCATTGCGACAGATCAGAACCCGGCGTGATATGACGCTCTCATGCCGCCAAGAAATCCGCGCGAATCCCCTCCACGGAAAAACCTGCTTTACCCTGCCGACCGCCGTGGCTTAGCCTAAACGACGCAGCATTGCGCCATACGCTTGGTTGTAACCTGACCTCCCCCTACTTGAGGATGATCAGCTTACTCCACCGGTATAAGGTGCCATATCACCCGGATAGTTGACCTTGAGCGGGCGACCGGCAGCTCGCAACGCGGCAGCAAAACGGCGCCCTCGCCGTGCCGCACAGCACGCTGTGCCTGGCCGAATGGCCTCCAGCGAGGACGCCGCCTACCCAGTCCGGCGGTTGAAGTTACCGCCGCTGAACAAACCAGGGGTGTCAGACAGCGGGTTCCCACCGCATTCCGGTTGCACCTGCCTCGTTGCTGGGTTCCCCGTTGAATGAACCGTTGCGGGGGGCCGGAATTCTCGCCACATCTGCCACACCGCTGCCGTACTGCGGATCAGCACGGTGGGCGCCGACTTCGGCGGGCCGGCTGAAACCGGCCGGGGTGTCCTGCTGAGGCTGTGGTGTCTGCGCCGGCGCGGTAAATGCGCGCAGTTCCAGCTCGCGCAGCTGTGACTGCAGGTAGGTCTTCACGCGGGTGCGGTATTCGTTTTCGAACGTTCGCAGCTCGTCGACCTTCTTCTCCAGGACGGTCTTCTCCTGGCTGATCGATCCGATGATCTCGGCGTGCTTGCGCGCCGCGTCGCGTTCGAGGGCGGTGGCCTTGTCCTGCGACTGCCGCTCCAGGTCTTCGGCTTTGACGTGGGCAGTATTGATCATGGTCTGGGCCCGGCTCCTGGCCTCGTTGACCATGCCGTCAGCCTTCGTCCTCGCGTCCGATAGCAGTTGTTCGGATTTGCTCCGGGCCTCGGTCAAGATCCCATTCGCCTCGGCCTTGGCATCGCCGGTCAGCCGGTCAGCGATCTGCTGGGCCATCCCCAACACCTTGGCGGCTTGGGCGTCGTGGTCGCGGCCCAGCGGGGTCTGCTGTTGGTTCGGTGGCCGTACCGAGCCCACGCCTGGACGTGCTGGCTCCACCGCCGCAGCGCGAAGCTCTCGATCGCGCTGCTCGACTTGGCGATTGAGATCATTGATTTGCTCAAGCAATCGGGTCAGCTCGCCACCGACGAGGTCGAGGAAAGCGTCCACCTCTTCCTCGGAGTAGCCGCGCTTGCCGATCGGCGGCTTGCTGAACGCGACATTACGAATGTCGGCGGGGGTCAACGGCATCGGATCACCTCACGCATTCCTTCCACCAGTGCATCGACCTGGCCTGTCATCGGCCATCCCACACGCTCCCGATGTGCCGCCTGCTGGTGCGTGATCATCCAAGTCCGCCGCATGCGACGCGGGCGGCTTGACCTGCCGCCATGGTGACGAGCACAGCTCGCACTCCAACCATGTCACGCCTCACGATGAGTGGCTTAAGTGGAGACAACCACGATGCAACCTCCCCTGCGCCTGGCGGCTCGGGGGCTTCATCGGCATATCGTTCAGCCACCGTCCCAGAACTGTGCATGCCCCGGCAAGAGTAAATGCACGAATGTGTGCTTGCGTCGCTACCTAAAACGTCGTGTACCGATGCAAGTACTATCGAGGCCGCGCAACTCGAGTTATGCCCAGACACCTAAATGGACATTGAGCATGATCGGGTCTTGAGTTCACGCTGGCCGGCGGGTTGGCGGCGAAGGCATGTTTGACGCCGGCGCCGCGGGTGTACCCAGTGCGGACGTCACCGGGCTTTGCGAGGTCGGATGGGCATTCCACCGTCAGGGCAGCAGTACGAGATCAAGGATGGCGACCAGGTCGCGGTGGTGGTGGAGGTCGGCGGCGGGGTGCGGGAGTACCGGGTCGGCGACCGGGCGGTGTTGGACCCCTACCCGCGCGACGCCATGTGCGACGGTGCGCATGGCGCTGTCCTGGTGCCCTGGCCCAACCGGTTGGCTGACGGTAGCTACCGGTTCGGTGGGGTGGATTACCAGGTAGCGATCACTGAGCCGGACAAGGGCAATGCGATCCATGGGCTGCTGCGCTGGCGCTGCTGGGAGGTGATGCGTCAGGACAGCAACCGGGTGACCATGGGCACCCGGCTCTACCCGCTGACCGGGTACCCGTTCCTGCTCGATGTTGTGGTGGACTACGTCCTCGGCGACGACGGGTTGACGGTCACGACCACGGCGACCAACCGGGGTGAGCAGACCTGCCCGTACGGCTGCGGCCAGCATCCCTACCTGTCACCTGGCGGCGGGTTGATCGACGATGCCGTGCTGAGCTTTGCGGCCGGCAACCGGATCGTCACCGACCCGCACCGCCAACTGCCGACCGGGACCGAGCCGGTGGCCGGTGGCGACTTCGACTTTTCTCAGGGTCGCCGGCTGGGAGATCAGCGCATCGACTACGCCTTCACCGACCTTGCTCGCGATGGCGCCGGCCGGGCGTGGGTGCGGCTGGACGG
>DASUVX010000004.1:0-12721 GCA_036378735.1 Pseudonocardiaceae bacterium
GTGTCCGTACCGACCCCGAGGAGGCCCGGGAACTGCTCATGGAGTTCGCCGAGTTCACCCGGTATTCCTTCCGTGCCGCCGGGGAGTTCACCACCCTGGCCGAGGAGCTCAACAACATCGACCGGTACCTGATCCTGGAGAAGGCGCGGTTCGGGGAGCGGCTGGGCGTCAGGTTGCAGATCGCGCCGGAGGTGCTGCCGGTGGTGCTGCCGTTCCTGGCATTGCAGCCGCTGGTGGAGAACGCTGTACGGCACGGGCTGGCGGGCAAACCCGGTGGTGGCACCGTGTCGGTGGTGGCCGAGGACGCCGGATCGGACTGCGTGATCAGTGTCAACGACGACGGCATCGGGATGGATCCGGAACGGCTACGCGACGAGATGACCGATTCCCACCTCACCGGCGCCCATGTCGGCCTGGGCAACGTGCACGACCGGCTGCGCGGGGCCTTCGGCGACGAGTGCGGGTTGGTCGTCGAGACCGCGCCGGGGTTGGGCACCAAGGTCAGCATGAGGGTGCCCAAGTTCAGCCGCGGAGTACGCGCCCTTGCGCCGCCGACGCCGAGCCCGTCACGTACCCAACCCCCAGTCAGCGCATAGCGACCGGACGCGACGGTCGAGCAGCAAAGCTCCGTACGCTTGCCAAATGGACGTCAAGGATCTGACCTCGCGGCTGCCGTTGCCCGGCACCCAGCGGGAGCGTGGCCCAGTGGTGGCTGCGGTGAAACTTCATGGGGTGATCACGCCGACACCCGCGCCGCTGGGCCGCGGAGTGATCAACCTTGCCGCGCTCGACTCAGTGCTGACCCGCGCCTTCAACTACGATCGGTTGCGGGCGGTGGCGCTGTCGATCAACTCGCCCGGTGGCACGCCCACCCAGTCCGCGCTGGTGGCGGACCGGATCCGCGGTCTCGCCGACCACAAGCGAGTGCCGGTGCTGGCGTTTTGTGAGGACATCGCCGCCTCCGGTGGTTACTGGCTGGCGTGCGCTGCCGATGAGATCATCGCCCACCCGACCTCGCTGGTGGGATCCATCGGTGTGGTCAGCCGGGGGTTCGGGCTGCACGGTTTGCTGGAGCGCTTCGGGGTGGAGCGGCGGCTGTACACCGCGGGAGCCAACAAGGCCCGGCTGGACCCGTTCCTGCCCGAGCAGGAAGACGATGTGGTCTGGCTGCACGGCATGCAGGCCGAGCTGCACGAGATGTTCCGCGAGTGGGTCTGCACGCGCCGCGGCAACGTGCTGGCCACCGACCAGCAAGACCTGTTCACCGGCGAAGTGTGGACCGGTCGCCGGGCCGTCGAGCTAGGCCTCGTCGACCGGCTCGGCACGATGCGCGGGGAGATCACCAAGCGCTACCCCGAGGCGGAGATCGTGACGGTGGAGGGACGCCGGCCGCTGCTGGCTCGTCTAGGTATCACCCCTGCGGCGACGACGCTGGGCAGCCGCAACGTGCCGGAGTCCGCGCTGGCGATGCTCGAAGCGCTCGAGCACCGGGCGGCCTGGTCCCGCTTCGGCCTGTAGCGCATCCTGCGACGCATCAAATATGTCATCATTAGATGACCCTGCTGATGCATGGAAGGAGATGGGGATGCGTACTACTCTCGCCTTGGACGATGAGCTGCTCGCCGAGGCGCAGCGTCTGACCGGTACGACGGAGAAAACCGCCCTGGTGCGCGAGGCCCTTCGCGCCTTGATCGAACGCGAGAGTGCCCGGCGATTGGCCCGGCTGGGGGGCACTGAGCCGGGTGCAATGAACATCCCGCGGCGACGAATTGAGCCGGAGTGATCCTGGCCGATACCTCGGTTTGGATCGACCACCTTCGCTACGAAGACACGCTGCTGGCTCGCCTGCTCAACAGCGGTGCTGTCTTGGCCCATCCCTGGGTTACCGGAGAGCTCGCGCTCGGCAACCTGAGTCAACGTGCTGACGTCATCGGACTATTGCGCGGGCTTCCCCAGGCCACCGTGGCCAGCGATGACGAAATCTTGACGCTCATTGAGCAAGAAGCGTTGCCCGGTACGGGGATCGGGTACGTCGATGCTCAACTCCTCGCGGCGACCCGGCTCACTCCTGATGCAACGTTGTGGACCCGCGACAAACGGCTCTTAGCGCTCAGCGTGCAACTTGGACTGGATTTCACCGGTGAGCGGCGGCAGACCAGGCCGCTTTGATCACAACACGGCCGCTCGCCCGCCCGCTACGCTGCGCTTGTGTGCGCGGACGACAGCCCGGGCAGCCGACCGCCGCCGGTGTTCCACGAGTTCGAGCCGGCCGTCGAGATCGCCCTCGAACCGGTGGATTCGGTCCGGATCACCACGCTGATGGACAACGTCACCGACGTGCTCATGCCCGACCGGGGGCCGGCCCGCCGTGCACCGGCTTGGGGCGGACCGCGGCGAGCAGCGGCGACGATGGACAACGGGGAGGCTCCCGACGCGCTCATCGCCGAGCACGGCTTGTCCCTGCTGGTGACCGTGTCCCGGGACGAGGCCGAGCATCGGTTCCTGTACGACGCGGGCGCCAGCCCGGACGGCGTGGTGGAAAACATGCGCCGCCTCGAGATCGACCCGAGCTCGATCGAGGCGATCGTGTGCAGCCACGGGCATTTCGATCACACCACCGGCATCGACGGGTTGATCCGGACGCTGGGCCGGACCAACATGCCGGTACTGATCCACCCCCATTTCTGGCGGCGCCGCCGCATGACCATTCCCGGGCGCGAGCCCCGGGAGATACCGACGACCAGCCGCCGAGCATTGCAGGAGGCGGGCTTCGACGTCATCGAGGAGCAGCAGCCCAGCTTCCTGTTCGAGCGCTGCGTGTTGGTCACTGGAGAAGTTCCGCGCACCACCGGGTACGAACCTGGTTTGCCCCGGCAGCAAGCCTGGCTACACGGCGCATGGCAACCCGACCCCCTGGTACTCGACGACCAGGCGCTCATCATGAACCTGCGCGACAAGGGCTTAGTAATCCTCACCGGCTGTGGCCATGCCGGTGTCGTCAATATTGCCCGTTACGCCCGGCGGCTCACCGGCGAGGGCCCACTGCACGCCCTGCTCGGTGGGTTCCATCTCAACGGACCGGTGTTCGAGCCGCTCATTCCCCGGGTGCTCGACGACATCGCCGCTCTTAAGCCCGGCGTCTTAGTGCCGGCACACTGCACTGGATGGCGAGCTCAGCACGCCATGTCCGCCCGCTTCGGCAACGCCTTCGTGCCCAACTCCGTAGGCACCACCTTCCACCTCTAACAAGACCGCGTTCTGGATGCAGACTGCTGTTTCAGGGGGCCGGAAAACAGCAGTCTGCATCCAGAAGGCGCAAGGGACCATCGACCGTGGACAGCGACACTAGGATTGGTGGTCCCGGGGTTTTCCACCGGCAGCGCGTGGCGGAGAGGCGGTCTATGAGCGGCAACGACGACAATCCAGGGCTTGTCGTGCTCGCCGTGGACGACGAGCCAGGCCCCATGGCCATGCTGCTAGAAGTCCTGGAAGCGGAGCCGCGAATCGGCACCATACTGACGGCCACCAACGCCACCGAAGCGCTGACGATCCTGCGGCCGGACAGCCGTAGCGCCAACGGCACCCCGCTGCCGCGCGTCGATGTGGTGTTCCTGGACATCCGGATGCCTGGGCTGGACGGTCTGGAGCTGGCCCGGGTCCTCGCCACGATCCCCAACCCACCGGCGGTTGTGTTCGCCACCGCCTACGACGAGAACGCCCTCGACGCCTTCGAGATCGGCGCGGCCGACTACCTGATGAAGCCGGTGAGCCGGGACCGGCTGGCCAGCACCATGCGGCGGATCGTCGCGTCCCGGCGGGACGCGGTCGCTCCGGGACCCGAGCAGGCCAGCGAGGATGAAGTCATCCCGGTCGAACTCGCCGGCACCACCAAGCTGGTGCCGCGCTCGTCGGTGCGGTGGGTGGAGGCGCACGGGGACTACGCGCGGCTGCACACCGGTGACGGCGCCAGCCACCTGGTCCGTATCCCGCTGTCCCAGCTGGAGGATCGCTGGTCAGACGCCGGGTTCGTGCGCATTCACCGCTCCTTTCTGGTCGCCCTGCCGCTGGTCACCGAGCTGCGCATGTCGGCGTCGGGCTACGTCGTGCGGGTCGGCAACGGGGACGACGCCACCGAGTTACCGGTCAGCCGCCGGCACACCCGCGAGCTCAAGGACCGGTTGGTCCGGGCAGCCAAGCAGGGTTGGACGTCTCGATGAGCGTCCTGGTTTGAGGCTTGCCGGATGAGCCTCGGGGGCATCAGCGATGACGCGACCGGCCCGGAAAGTGACCCGTGGGCGGCGCTGGTCAAGGCGGCCGAGGAGGCAGCGGCCCAGGAGCAGGCAGCGAAGGACAGCACCGTCTACCCGATCGCCGGCCGGGCCAAGGCCGGCAAGCGGGAACGGATCGTGCTGGCCAAGCGGCGCAACAGCCGGCGGGTGGTACGCACTCTTGCGGAGTTGGAGGACCAGACCAGCGTCGGTGAGGTGCTGGTCCGCCAGCTGGTGCGGGTGCAGCTGATGCTGTCGGTCCGGCTGATGCTGCTGACCGTGGCCGTGCTCGGCGCCATCCCGGTCGCGTTCCTGCTGGTGCCGTCCCTGGGCACCACCACCATCTTCGGCTTGCGTCTGCCGTGGCTGGTGCTCGGCCTCGCGGTCTACCCGTTCTTCGTCGCGGTTGCCTGGACCTACAACCGCGGCGCCGAGCGCAACGAGCAGGATTTCGCCGAGATGGTCGAGAACTGAGCGCCGACGTGCCCGAGCTGGCTGCATTCGTCGTGACCGTCGCTGCGATGGTCCTGGTCGCCGCAGTGACCATGCTCGCCGGGCTCTACGGGGCCAAGGCGCGGGCCACCTCGAACTTCCTGGAGGCCGCCCGGACGCTGGGTCCGCGCTGGAATGCTGCGGCGATCTCCGGGCAGTACCTGTCCGCGGCGTCGTTTCTCGGGATCGCTGGGCTGGTGCTCAAGGGCGGGGTCGATGCGCTGTGGTACCCCCTCGGGTTCACCGCGGGCTACCTGGCGCTGCTGCTGTTCGTCGCGGCACCGCTGCGCCGCTCCGGCGCCTATACGCTGCCCGACTTCGCCGAGGTGCGGTTGGGCTCGGAACGGCTGCGCCGGATCTGCACCGCTTTCGTGATCATCGTCGGCTGGCTGTACCTGGTGCCACAGCTGCAGGGCGCCGGGCTCACCGTGCACGAGGTGACGCACCAACCGAAATGGGTCGGCGCAGCCGTGGTCATGGTGATCGTGTCGTTCAACATCTACACCGGGTGGATGCGATCGATCACCATCGTGCAGGCTTTCCAGTACTGGATCAAGCTTACCGCGCTGGCCATCCCGGTCTTCATACTGCTGATCCACTACGCCGGCGAGCATCAACCGGCGGGCAGCTCGCTCGGTGCCCCGCCACCCGCCTTCTCGGTCGGCAAGGACATCAAGCCGGACCACAACATCGTGCTCAAAATCACCGAGCCGACGCGGGTCACGGTAGACGGCAGGCAGGACGACCAGCCCACGCATGGGCCGGTCGTCTGGCCACCTGGTGAGCACACCGTGGACAAGAACGCCACCGTGCACTTCGACGCGGGCAGCCGGATCCCGGTGACCAGCGATGCTGCCGCCGACTACGGCACCTGGCTGCAACCGATGGGCGCCGGCAAGCACCCGCTACTGGCCACCTACTCGCTCATCGTGGCACTGCTGCTGGGCACCATGGGACTGCCGCACATCCTGGGCCGGTACTACACCGATCCGGACGGGACGGCGGCGCGCCGCACCACGCTGCTGGTACTGGCCCTGCTCGGGATCTTCTACTTGTTCCCCGTCGTATCCGGTTGGCTCGCCCGGCTTTACGTGCCGCAACTGCTGGCCGCCGGGAACACCGACGCCGCGCTGCTGGCCTTGCCCGGCGCAGCGCTGGGCACCGGCAGCGTGCCGGCGCTGCTGCTCGGCGGGCTGATCGCGGCCGGGGCGTTCGCCGCGTTCGTCTCCGCCGCCACCGGGCTGGTGGTCAGTGTCGCCGGGGTGCTGTCCACCGACGTGCTGCCCGGCCGGCTGCGCGGTTTCCGGGCGGCCACGGTGGCAGCCTGGTCAGTCCCGCTGGCGTTCATGCTCGCGGTCTCGTCGCTGGATCTGGCCCAAGGCGTCGGGCTCGCCTTCGCGGTAGCCGCGTCGTCCTTCTGCCCCCTACTGGTGCTGGGCATCTGGTGGCGGGGGTTGACCGACACCGGCGCGGCAGCCGGCATCCTGCTGGGCGGCGGCTTGGCGTTCGCGGCAGTGCTGCCTGCCGCAGCCGGCGTGCTGCCGCCCAACTGGCAGGGGTTGCTGGCGCAGCCCGCCATGTTCACCGTGCCGCTGGCCTTTCTGACCATGGTGGTGGTGAGCCGCCGAACCAGTGACCGGATCCCGGCGGACGTCTCGCGCATCCTGCTGCGGCTGCACGCACCGGACCGGTTGGGATTGTCCGATGATCGGGACTACAGCCAGCTTCCCGGCCGCGCCGGAACGGCCGCGGCCGTGCTGCCCCGGATGCGCGGCGGTCGTCACCGTCGGTAATCGCTTCGACCGGTTCAGCCTTCCGGTGCACGGTGGTGAACGGCGCACTACTAGGGTGTCCCGGTCTTCGCGACCCACGGAGCATCAGCATGATCGCCATAACCGCCGGCTGGGCCGGCAATCCGACCACCGCCGGCTGGCCCGGCCATCGGACCACCACCGGCCCGGCCGGCCATCCGACCATCGCCTTGGAGGTGTCTGCGTGAGCACCACCGAGCCTGCCGGCGCGGTCGGCAGCAGGGGCGCAGTGGATCCCTGGACCGCCGCCCATACCAGCGCGGACTTCGCCATCCTGCGCACGCGGCTGCGCGGGTTCGTCTTCCCGATGACCGTGTTCTTCCTAGCCTGGTACTTCCTGTATGTCCTGCTGGCGGCGTTCGCGCCGCACTTCATGGCCATCAAGGTCGCCGGCAACGTCAATATCGGGTTGATCTTCGGCTTGCTCCAGTTCGTCTCCACCTTCGCCATCACGACGATCTATGTGCGGTTCGCCAACCGCTACCTGGATCCGGTCAGCAGCCGGATCCGCGAGCAGGTCGAGGGAGGATCCTGGTGATCGCAGCGCTAGCGCAGACAACCGTCGGCCGGCCGCTGCTCAACGGCGGCATCTTCCTGTTCTTCGTGCTGGTCACCCTGGTCATCGTGTTCCGCGCGTCGCGCCGCACCCGCACCGCCGCGGACTACTACGCCGCAGGCCGGACGTTCACCGGCCCGCAGAACGGGATCGCCATCTCCGGCGACTACCTGTCCGCGGCATCATTTCTGGGTATTGCCGGGGCCATCGCGGTCTTCGGTTACGACGGCTTCCTCTACTCAATCGGCTTCCTGGTCGCCTGGCTGGTGGCCTTGCTGCTGGTTGCCGAGCTGCTGCGCAACACCGGCAAGTTCACCATGGGCGACGTACTGAGCTTCCGCATGCGCCGGCAGCCGGTAAGGGCGGCGGCTGCGGTGTCGACGTTGGTGGTCTCCCTGTTCTACCTGCTGGCCCAGATGGCCGGCGCCGGTGGTCTGGTCGCGCTGCTGCTCGACGTCAAGACCACCGCAGGCCAGGCGCTGGTGGTCGCGGTGGTCGGATTTTTGATGATCTTCTATGTGCTGGTCGGCGGGATGCGCGGCACCACCTGGGTGCAGATCGTCAAGGCCGCGTTACTGATCATCGGCGCAGGCATGCTGACCGCCTGGGCGTTGGGCGCCTTCGGGCTCAACCTGTCCGCCATGCTGGGCGAGGCGGCGGCGCGCTCGTCCCACGGGCAGGCCGTGCTCGCCCCGGGGCTGCAATACGGCAAGAGTGCCACGACGAAGATCGATTTCGTGTCGTTGGGGCTGGCCCTGGTACTGGGTACCGCGGGCCTGCCGCACATCCTGATGCGCTTCTACACCGTGCCCTCGGCCAAAGAGGCCCGCCGCACGGTGGTGTGGGCCATCTGGCTGATCGGCGTGTTTTACCTGTTCTCCCTGGTGATCGGCTATGCCGCCGCGGCGATGGTGGACGGCGGTCCAGCGCGGATCGCCGGGATGCCCGGTGGGGAGAACTCCGCGGCGCCACTGCTGGCCTACCAGCTCGGCGGCGAGATCTTCCTGGGCTTCATCTCCGCGGTGGCCTTCGCCACCATCCTCGCGGTGGTGGCCGGCCTGACGATCACCGCGTCGGCGTCGTTCGCACACGACGTCTACGCCAACGTGATCAAGCGAGGCAACCTGGACGCGGACAGTGAGGTGCGGGTCGCCCGCATCACCGCGTGCGTCATCGGTGTGCTGGCGGTACTGGGTGGCATCGCCGCGCTGGGCCAGAACGTCGCCTTCCTGGTGGCGCTGGCCTTCGCGGTGGCGGCCTCGGCGAACCTGCCGACGATCCTGTACTCACTGTTCTGGAAGCGGTTCAACACCACCGGGGTGCTGTGGAGCATGTACGGCGGCTTGATCAGCTGCGTGCTGCTGATCTTCTTGTCGCCGGCGGTGTCCGGCACCCCGAAGTCGATGTTCCCCCATGTCGATTTCGCGATCTTCCCGCTGCGCAACCCGGCCCTGGTGTCGGTGCCGTTGGCCTTCCTGCTCGGCTATGTCGCCACCGTGCTCAGCCCGAAAGACGCAGCGGACGAGGCCCGTTACGCCGAGATGGAGGTGCGCGCGCTGACCGGTGCCGGCGCCGAGCGGTCCACCTCCCAGGCAATGCCCCAGGCAACTCCCCAGCTGCGCCCGCCGCAAGCCCGGCCGGTGCTCAAGCAGGCGGTCAGCGATCCCCCCGAACTGCCCGAGATACCGTCCCAGCGTGGTGCGAACCGGCGACCGGTCGTCATCGCCGCCGGCGTGCTCACCGGGGTGCTGATCCTTGCCGTATCGATCTCGGTGAACCGAGTGCTGGCCGCCGCGCCATCCGAGGCGGCAAAGCCGGCTGGGTCGCAACCCAGCACAGCGGCCGAAGTCGGACCGGAGGTGGCGATACCTGCGCTCGGTCCCACCATCCAGGTCGGCAAGACGCCGGGCTTCGTCGCGGTATCTCCCAATGGCCGGCACGCCTACATCGCCAACCGCAACGCCCAGGTCGTCACCGTGGTGGACACCGCGGTCAACCAGGTGACCGCGACCATCCCGATCACCGCGGGTCCGCCGCAGTTCCTCGCCTTCGCGCCGGACGGCCGCACGCTCTACGTCACCATCTACAACGACCAGAAAACGATCCACGCCATCGACGTGCTCGACACCGCGACGAACACGGTGATCGGGACCATCCCGCAACCCGCGCGCCCGTACCTGCCGGCGGTCACCCACGATGGCAAGCGGCTGTTCATCCCCAACCACGACACCGCTTCGGTATCGGTGGTCTCCACCGACACGAACACGGTGATCGCCCAGGTCGGCGTCGCACCCAACCCGCACTGGGTCGCGTTCTCCCGGGACGGCAGGCTGGCTTACACGGCCAACCACGAGTCGAACGTGGTAACGGTGATCGACGCCACCACCCTTGAGGTATTGGCGACCATCCCGGTCGGGAAAAGCCCGCACAGCATCGCCGTGCATCCCAACCTGGCGCTGGTGGCCAACACCAACTACGACTCCAACACCCTGTCGATGATCGACAGCATCACGAACAAGGTGCTCGCGACCATCCCGGTCGGGCGCAACCCACAAGACATCGCCTGGGCCCCGGATGGGCGGTTCGCCTATGTGGTCAACGAGGGCAGCAACACGGTCACCGTGATCGACGTCCGGACCAACCAGGTGACCGCGACCATTCCCACCGGGATCCAGCCGAGCAGCATTGCGGTGCTGCCCAATGGTCGCCAGGCGTACGTCAGCAACGTCGGAGCCGGAACCCTGACCATTCTGGATCTCACTGGTTGAGCCACCCGACCATCAGCTGTGGCACGATTGGCGGCTATGAGCCCCGCAGTCCCCACTTGCCCGGTCGCCGAGCTGCCTGCGGACGCCGTGCTGCTGGACGTCCGGGAAAATGACGAGTGGACCGCCGGGCACGCGCCGGCCGCAGTGCACGTCCCGATAGGGCAGGTGGTGGCGCGGCTCGATGAGATCGCCGCCGCGCTGCCCGATCGCCCGGTCCGCGTCGTGTGCCGCTCCGGAGGCCGCTCGGCCCAGGTCACCGCCTATCTCCGGCAGGCCGGCTGGGATGCGGTGAACGTCGACGGCGGCATGCGCGCGTGGGCTGCCGCCGGGCGTCCCATGGTCACCGACTCGAATGCCCCGCCACGCGTCGTCTAGCGCATTCAGCGGGCGCTCCGGGGTCGTCGGGGAGCCGAACAAGTCCTCGACAACCCCGCTGAACTCACTGAGTGCGGAAAAGATGCGAGGACTGGCCGCGGTCGCGGTGCCGTTGTTGGGGTTGACGGCGCTGCTGGTGGTGGTTACCGGGGGTGCTGAGGCGTGGCGGTACTCGCTGCTGCTGGAAAGCCGCTTCGACGCAGTCCCCGCCGGGCCGTTGCACACCAGCGACGCGCTGGTTGTCACGGGCGGGGTCGTGTCGCTGCTGTCCTCGGTGCTGGCCGGCGCGGTCACGCTGGGCTGGCTGGTGCACGCCAGTACGACGGCAGCCCAGGCCGCGTCGGTCAGCCGGGCTCGGCCTAGCTGGCAGCTGGTCGCCGGGGTGCTGGTGCCGGGAATCAATCTGGTGCTGCCCGGGGCGGTGCTCGCCGAGTTGGAGCATGCCGCGCTGGGCCATGATCCGGGCCACCGACCACGCCCGTCATCGCTGGTTCTCGGGTGGTGGGCGGTGTGGTCGGTGGGGCTGCTGCTGGCCGGAATCACGCTGCTGTGGAACCTGCGCGGTGGGGTGCAGGCCCGCGCTGACGGGGTGTTGCTGCACGTGGCCACCGACCTGGTCGCGGGGATCGTCGCGGTCACCACGATCGTCGTGGTGCGGCGGCTGACCCGGTTGCTCAGCCCGGGGCAGCTGGCCGGTACTCGCCGGATGATGGTGGTGCGGGTATCCGGCGGTCCCAGTTTGAGTGGTTGAGCCGCATGCGCCGGCCGGTCCCGCGGGTGGTGGCGCACCGGGGCGCGTCGGCCGAGGCGGCCGAACACACCCTTGCTGCCTACGTGCTCGCTCTCGAGCAGGGCGCTGACGGGCTGGAGTGTGACGTGCGGATGACCCGCGACGGGCACCTGGTGTGCATCCATGACAGCCGGATCGATCGGACGTCCACCGGAAGTGGCCCGGTGAGCGCATACGACCTGGCCACTCTGGCCGTCTACGACTTCGGCGTCCGGAGCGACGAGCAGGACGCCTCTGGCGCGGCCGCTGACCCGGGACGGCCCCACGTTGGTGTGCTCACCCTCGTGCAGCTGCTCGGTCTCATCGCGGACTGGCCGGACCCCGTGAAGCTGTTCATCGAGACCAAACATCCGGCGCCACAGCGCGGGCTGATCGAGACGACCTTGGTGGCGCTGCTCGCCGAGCACGGATTGGCCGCCCCGGAATCCCGGCAGGATTCCCAGGTAGTGATCATGTCGTTTTCGGCCAAGGCCTTGCGGCGCGTGCGCGAGGCGGCGCCGAAGCTGCCCACCGTGGCATTGCTGCCGACCTTGCGCGGTGTTCGCTCCGGCAAGCTGCCGGCCTGGGCGGACATCGCCGGTCCCCGATTCGGCGCGCTGCGGGCCGACCCCGGTTTCGTGCTGCGGGCTGCGGCGCAGGGTCATCCGACCTACTGCTGGACCGTCGACGAGCCCGCCGAGGTGGCACTGTGCGCTGAACTCGGCGTCACCTACCTGGCCACCAACCGGCCGGCTGCCGCCCGGCGCCAGCTCGCGGCGTCGTGAGCGGACGCGATAGCGTCCGCCCGTGACCAAAACCAAAAAGCCCTCTTCGACTCGTGGCCCCGCCAACGGTCAGATCAATCCCCGGCAGGCCTGCCCGTGCGGCTCGGGCAAGAGATACAAGGCCTGCCACGGCGAGCCCGGTGGTGCCCGGGACGTCATCGTCAGCCGCCCGTTCGAAGGGCTTGCGGCCGAGCGCCAGCTCGTCGCGCTGCGCGAGTTCGTGCCCTCGGCGACTGCCCCGCTACCACTGGCGCAGCCGGGTGACCGGGACGTCACGCTGGCCTCGTTGCTACCGGGTGCGGCCGCTGCTGTCGTGCGCCCGGACAGCACGGCGCTGGTCGCCATGCAGGTCCTGGCCCGCTCCGGGGACCTGTCCCGGGATGTCGCCCGGGCGGTGAGCTGGGCACTGGCCGCCGAGCCCGGCTCGGCGCTGCCGGTGGTCAGTACCACGGCCGAGGGCGAGCAGATCCGGTTGCAGGATCTGCTGCGCGCTGATGCACTCCTCGAGATCACCATGCACTCCGACTTCGCCTGGTGGATTTTCGGCGATGAACCGCCGACCGGTGAGGCGGCGGCCGCGTTGAAGCAGGCCAACGATGCGATCATGCCGACCGAGGCGGTCACCGGGCAGGGAGTCGAGGTCGCCTACTGGGTCGATGCCGGGGAGAAGGCGCACCTGCGCTGGGTCCGCCAGGAACCCGAGGAGCAGTTGCTCGCCGCGCTGGCCCGGCTGGCCGCGCGCGAAGAGCTGGATCTCGGTGCGGGTTCCCGTTTCGCCGGCTCGTTTCGCGCCCACGGGGTGCTCGTCCCGGTGTGGGACCTAGACCGCGAGCAGCACGCCCGCGAATGGATAACCCCCGCGGAGTCTTTCGCCAAGCGCCTGACCGAGGCTCTGGA
>DASUVX010000005.1:0-14826 GCA_036378735.1 Pseudonocardiaceae bacterium
GCGTAACGGTCGATGTCGAAGCCGGTGCAACCCCGCGGCGCGGCGAAGCCCGCATTGGCCAGCGTCTGCCGCCGCCCCTCCTCGATACCGGCCGCGACCTCAAAGTCGACCAAGGCGACCCGCCCGTCCGGCCGGAGCAGAACGTTGAACGGGTGCAGATCCCCGATGACGACACCGCGGTCATGGAATGCACCGACCGCGCATTCGAGTTTGCTTTGGACGTCGAGGGCCCACGAGGTGTACTCGGCGATGGTCTGCTCGTCGGCGCCGAGCTTCACCAACGGGTAGCGACTAACGATGGCCTTCCGCAGCGGAGTGGCGTCGATGAACTCCAGCGCCAGAAAGTGGTGCTCCCCGAGTGTGAACGCGTCGTGTACCGCCGGCACGGTGTCCAGCCCAGCGAGCCGCTCGAGCATCTCCCACTCGCGGCGCAGCCTAGCGACCGCGTCCGTGCCGTCCCTATCCAGGCCGGCGTGCGGCCGGGCCTCTTTGAGCACGACCTGCGCACCGGTCGCAATATGCTCGCCCACATACAGCCCGCCCCCGTTGGAAAAGTGCAATGCACGTTCAATCCGATACGGCAGACCGTCGACTTTCACACCGTTGCGCGCTGCCAAGTGCGGCTCGAGGAACGCCGGCAGGCGCACCCAGTCGGGATACCGGAACGTCGGACCCCGATGGTCAGGCACCAATCGCCCGTGCGGGTCCACTATCGCCCATTCCACTGAGCCGGTTTCGGACAGGCAGTGGCGTTCGACGAAACCGCCGTAGCGGACGTACAACGGGCCTTGGCGCCATCGCAAATCGCTGAGCACATACGGGCCGGCGCTGCCGTCTAGCACCTCACCGAGCTCGGTAAGCACCTGTTCCAGCTGGGCTTCACCGGCCGGATATATCGTGGCGAACTTGCCGCTGGATCCTCGATTCGCGTACTTCGTGTTCGCCAGCAACAGCGCATCGACGCTGCGCAGGAACTTGAAGGCTATCCGCCGGTTGATGCAGTAGTCCGCGACTGTGGCAAGGATGCGCTCAACGTTGTCCAGGCATGCCGAGACGTGGACCTTCCATCCCTGCTTGGGAAAATCCGCCCCGATCGGATGGAGCACATGCCAGTTGTCGCGGTCGCTGGCCCGCCACCCCTTAGGCGCCGGAGCGTGGCTGAGCTCGAAGTCCCGAGGATGCGTACGCAGCCGAGAAGTCGAGTCGTAGAAATACTGGTCTACCAGGCAATACAGCTCGTAGCCCTTGTCCACGACACCCCCAGGGTCGATAGACACTAAGTGTTATAGCCCTTACTACTTAGACTATTCGCGAGAGGAATTCATGGTCATCTCGGTGAGAGAGTATGCGGTTCTACGTAGCAGCGGAAGCCTCCGTCCGGGCTAGCCGAAATATCCCCGATAGAGGTCCGACAATCGCGGCGGTCGGTGTGGTGCGAAATTAATCCCGACAATCCGCCCAAAAAAGGAAGAGCTTGCCCAGAAAAAGGGCGCTCACTTAACCCACAAGATTACTTAACCCAAACGGTGGCAGTGGCCTGCCCGAGGACCATTTGGCCGGCTGCTCGGGCGGTGATGGCGACGACGACGGAGCCGTCGTCACGTCGTTTCGTCACCTTCCCGGACAGTTCGAGCAGCGCCCCGTCGGCATTGTCAGCTACGACAACCGGGCGGGTGAAGCGAACAGCGCAGTCGACGACGGCGCCCGGGTCCCCGGCCCAGTTCGTCACCAGGCGGGTGGCCAGTGCCATGGTGAGCATGCCGTGCGCGATGACGTCGGGTAGCCCGGCGTCGCGGGCCGCGCGATCACTCCAGTGAATCGGGTTGAAGTCCCCCGAGGCTCCGGCGTAGCGGACCAGGTCGGCCCGGGTGAGACGGACCTGCAGCGGGGGAAGCTCCTGGCCCTCGGCGACTGCGCCGACTTCGGCGCACCGGCGCTGGCTCACTGGTCGTCCCCCCGGACGACCAGCATAGCCCGAGCGGTCGTCACCGGATCGCCGGCACTGTCGGTGATCTCGCAGCGCACGGTGAGCATGTCGTTGCCCCCCATCGCGCGGATGCCGTCGACGTGCAGCGTGGCGGACAGCTCGTCGCCGGCCGTGATCGGTCGATGGTGGGTGAAGGACTGGCTGCCGTGCACCATCCGGCGGTAGTCCAGACCAAGCTTCGGGTCGTTGATCAACTCTTCCTGGGTGCGCAGTACCAAAATCATCGCAAAGGTGGGTGGGGCCACCAGATCTGCATATCCCGCGGCCCGGGCGGCATCGGGATCCCGGTATACGGCGTTATCGTCGCCGATGGCTTCGGCGAACTCCCGGATCTTCTCCCGCCCTACCTGGTAGGTGGCCGCTGTGGGGTAGCACCGCCCGACGAACGAGGCGTCGAGTGCCATCTACACGACGGCTCAGCGGGTCTCGCGGTGTGCCCGGTGAGTGTTGCAGTTGGGGCAGTACTTGCGGATGCTGAGCCGGTCCGGATCATTGCGCCGGTTCTTCTTGGTGATGTAGTTGCGGTGCTTGCACTCTTCGCAGGCCAGCGTGATCTTGGGCCGGATATCGGTCGCGCGTGCCACGGGTGCCTCTCTCTCGCCAAAGCTATTACTGATGCAGTCCGGGAACTGCCGTTGGTCGCGGCCAGCACGTAGCGCGCCGGACCGATGGTAGCGGTGGCCGGACTCGAACCGGCGACACAGCGATTATGAGCCGCTTGCTCTTCCGACTGAGCTACACCGCCTCCGCAGGCGTCGGTCTGATTGCCGGCTCAGCCGGCAGTCCGTCCCACGCTTGACCGAGCCCCAATACGGAATCGAACCGTAGACCTTCTCCTTACCATGGAGACGCTCTGCCGTCTGAGCTATTGGGGCAGTACGAGCGACGACTAGCGACGACTACAGTACACGGCGCTCGGCAACTCAATGCTACGGGACCAGGGTGAGCACGGCCTCGTCGCGCACTCCAGGGGAGCAGACGGTCCGGGCCGCCAACCACGCGTCGAACCGGTCCGAACCGAGCGGCCGGGAGATCAGGTAACCCTGCGCGATATCACAGCCCATCTCCACCAGCTGGTCCCGAGTGGCGTCCTGCTCGACGCCCTCGGCGACAACGCTCAATCCGAGCGAATGACCGAGCTCGACGATCGCCCGGACCACCGCGAGATCGCCGAGGTCACTGGCCACCCCCAGCACGAAACTCTTGTCGATCTTCACCTCATCCACCGGAAGGCGCCTCAGGTAGGCCAGCGACGAATACCCGGTACCGAAGTCATCCACCGCAATGCGCACGCCCAGCGCGTGCAGCTCGCGCAGCACCGGCAGTGCCCGCTCCGGATTGGTCATCATCCCCGACTCGGTGAGCTCTAAACCCAGCAGTGCCGCGGGCACCCGATGCCGCGCCAACGCGTCGGTCACCCGGCGGGGGAATTCGGCGTCGGCCAGGTTGCGGACCGAGACGTTGACCGACACCGAAAGCGACAGGCCGCGGTCCAGCCAGCTACGGCACTGCGCCAGCGAGCGATCCAGCACATAGCCGGTGAGCGGGTCGATCAGGCCGGTGGTTTCGACCAGAGTGACGAACTCCGCCGGATCGAGCATCCCGAACTCCGGATGCTGCCAGCGCACCAGCGCCTCGACCCCGATCACCTGGCGGGTCGGCAGCGCCAGTTGGGGCTGGAAGTGCACATCGACTTGCCCGGTGTCCAGTGCCTGCCGGAACTGGGTGACGAGTTGGAATCGGCGTCCCAACTGCTGCCCCATGCTGGGCAGGTAGCTGCGGACGGTCCGGTCTGTCCGGCGCGCGCAACGTAACGCCAGTTCGGCGCGTTGCAGCAGGACGTCCGCATCCCGGGTCGGTTCGACGCCGGTCAGCGCCACCCCGACCACGGCGGTGCATTCCACGGCGAGCTTGTCGACCGGGTAAGGCTTGCTGAGCGCTGCCTGCACCCGCTCGGCCACCTGTTGCGCCTCCTGCGCGCCGGCCCCGGCCAGCAGCACGGCGAACCCGTCGCCCTCCAGGCGGGCGGTCAGCGCCTGGTCTGCCAGGATCCGGCACAGCCGCTCACCTGCACCCAGGACGACCCGATCGCTCCACACCTGGCCCAGCGCATCATTCACTACCGACAACAATCCGAGTTCGATCACGACCACCGCGCACGGCTTGGTGTCCCGGCGCAGTATCTCCGACGCCATCTCCCGAAAACCGAGCCGATTACGCAGGTTGGTGAGGCTGTCGTGGTAGGCGTCATAGCGCAGTTGTGCCAGCAGCCGGCAGTTGTCCAGCGCGGTGGTGAGGTGGCTGGCCAGCGTCTCGACCAGCCGCAGGTCGGCGTCGCCGAAGCCCCGCAGCCGGCTGTGCCGATCATGGACCTCGAGGACTCCGAGCAGCTGGCCAGGTCCGTGCAGCGGGGCCACGAGTATCTCGGAGGCGTCCCGCGCGGCTAGCGCGGCGGAGACGGCCGGGTCCGGATCGCTATCCAGCAGGCGCATCACCTGCCCGGTTCGCGTCTGCGGGCTGACCGCTAGGACGTCGTGCTGGGTCAACGGGCGGGGCAGCGGCAGACCAGCGACCACGGTGGGCGACCCGGTCAGCGCAGTGCTGCCCTGGGTGGGTAGCCGTTGCAAGACGACCCGAGTGGCGTTGAGCTGCTCGCGGGCCAACTCCATGGCAGCGCTCCACGCGCCTTCGTCCAGTTCCGGCGCCTCGCCGTCACTGCCCCGGCCGACCGTCGCCACCCCGAGGCTGAAGTCGTTGAGCACGCCGAGATCACGATGATCGCGCAGCAGCCCGTAGTACGCCCGGTACACCGCGGCCAGCGTCAACGCCGACAAAACCACCAGCACCGAGCCCCCCGGCACCGTCCGAACCAGTTCCGCAGCGGTGACACCCAACGCGGCATTGAGCAGGCCGGTGAGATAGAGGTGCACCACCGGGCGCGCGCTCTCGCCAGGGCGCCTGCGATCCAGCAGCACGATGAACAGCCAGGTCAGCCAGGATGTCACCGCGTGGGCGATGACGAATCCGGCCAGCACCGCGGCCCATTTCGGCAGCCCGTGCCAGGCCGGCTCGAACACCAACCGAGCCAGCAGATCGGTGCCCGAGATGGTGAGCGTCGCGTACGAAGCGTTGAACAGCAGCTTGGTGATCGTGTCGCGGCGCACCAAGCGGGCGATCACCACAACGCCGACATAGGCCGCCAGCACGACGGGAGCAGGCAGGTACAGCAAGCCGAAGACCAGCGGGATCTCCGTGGGGGTGATCCGTGCGCTGTCCCGGCGGACCTCGACTTCGATGGCCAGGGCGCGAGCGATCCCGAAGGCCGCTGCCAACCCCAGGCCGCCGAGCAGCGTGCTCAGATCTGGCCGGAATGTCGAGGTGCCCACGACGGCGGCGCCGGCCGCACCGGCGATGACGGTGAGGATGGCCGCAAAGGCCTTCGACGCCACCGCTCGTCCATGCAGTGCCGCGGCGCCTGACAGACGCCATTTCGCACGCACACGAGCCTCCAGCGGTGGCTTAAGGGTTGTATCCTCTCCCGCCTACAGCCTCCGATCAGCGCGTGTTCGGTGGAGTGGGGCGGGTTGGCGGGGACTCAGCCGACCTCTACCCCGTATTGATCTGGCGCATACTGTCCGATCTCGACACCGCCGGGGTAGGCGGCGGCAAGGGACGCGATAGTGCAGACGGGGGTCATCTTCACCTCCAGTTACCGGGCACTCCCGTACCATTAGTGACAACTAGTAAGCAACTCATTAACTCACTCGGGTGTAGCGTAACCCGCCTTCGTGTGGTCCCGCCACTTGAGCCATCCCGTTGAGCGACCAGCGGCCTATCGGAGACGGCCAGTGGAAAGGATTCTCGCCCGCCGTCACCGGCCGCTGCCGGACCGTGATCATCTCGGCTGCCTGCGCCGCTTAGCGCGCCGATCGCACCGCTCGTAAACGACCCGCGCGCCGTCGCCCGCCACGCTGTCGCCCGCCAGGCTGCGTCCGTCCTGCTGCCGACAGGGAACCTGGGCATGATTGCTGTTTGGGTGCCAAAAACGACATGGAGTGTCGCTGGAGACACACATTCCGTGATCATGGAGGTGCCGTCACCGGGGTGGCTTACGGGGGTGGGTTACTGAGGGTTCACCACCATCGCGCTGCCACCACCACGGCGTGCCGGCTCAGCCGCGGCGAGAGTCGCGCCAGACTCGAGGAACTCCAAGCCGGTCGCCGCACCGATTTCCGGATTCGTGGTGAATTGCTGGCCGCGGGTCTTCAGCGCCGTCTCATACCGGTTCAAGAACTCCGGTTCCGCCTCGGTGGCCGCAGTATTGCGTTGGCTGGCCCGCGGTGCCGCGATGGCGTCGGGCAAGGTCATACCGAGATCAAGCCGGTTCAGCAGGATCTGCAACACGGTCGTGATGATCGTCGCGCCGCCCGGCGACCCGACGGCGAGCAACGGCGCCCCGTCCCGGAGGACGATCGTCGGGGCGAGTGAGCTGCGCGGTCGCTTTGCCGCAGCGGGCAGGTTCGGGTCCGGTCGCGCGCCTTGGGTGGGAGCGAAGTCGAAGTCGGTCAGCTCGTTGTTCAGCAGGAAACCGCGGCCCGGTACGACGATTCCGCTGCCGCCGGTCTGCTCGATGGTCAGCGTGTACGCCACCACGTTGCCCCACCGGTCGCTGGCCACCACGTTCGTCGTGTTCGGGCCTTCGGTCGGCGCCCCGCCGGCTGATCCGCGCGGTCCCGGGCAACGGTGGTAGTCGCCGTCCAGGTTGCCCGGCGGTACCGGGCCGGTTGCCGCGTGCCGCGGGTCGAGCAGGCAGGCCCGATGCGCGGCGAAGTCCGGCGACAGCAGCTTGTCCAAAGGCACCCGGATCTGGTCGGGGTCTGCGACGTAGCGGTTGCGATCGGCGAATGCGAGCCGGCTCGCTTCCAGATAATCCTGCAGCGCACCCACCGGATCGGCAGGGGACAAGTTGACATGAGAAAGGATGTTCAGCGCCTCGCCGACTGTTGAGCCACCCGACGACGGCGGCCCCATGCTGTAGACGTCCGCGCCCCGGTACTGGACGTGGGTCGGATCCCGCGCGATCACGCGGTAAGCGCCCAGATCGGACGCTGTCAGCAATCCGGGCCGGACATTGTAGTGATCGCCGGCGGCCAGCGGTGGCCGCCGCGCCGCGTCCACGATCTCGCCGGCGAGTTGGTCGCGGTAGAGCCAGTCCACCCCGTGGCGAGCGATCTGCCGATATGTCTGGGCCAGATCAGGGTTGCGCAGTGTGCTGCCGACTACCGGGGGGCGACCATGCGGCAGGTACAACGCGGCCGTGGAGCTGAAGTGGCCGAAGCGGGCGGCGTTGTCCTGCGTCTGCTTGGCGAAGGTTTCGTCCACCACAAAGCCTTGGTCGGCGACCCGGATCGCCGGCTGCAGCACCTGCGCCAAGCTGCGGGTGCCCCAGCGATCCAGTGCCTGCGCCCAGGTGGCCGGCGTCCCGGGGACGCCCACCGACAAGCCGCTGGTCACGGCGTCGGCGAAGGGCAACGGCTGCCCGGTCGCTGGATCGATGAAGGCGCCTGCGCGCATCGCCGCCGGCGCCGTTTCCCGGCCGTCCAGGGTGACTACCCGGTGGCTCGCAGCGTGGAAGTAGACGAAAAATCCCCCACCTCCGATACCCGCGGAGTATGGCTCGGTCACGCCCAGGGTCGCGGCGGCCGCGACCGCCGCGTCGACGGCGTTGCCGCCCGCGCGGAGCACTTCGATACCGGCCCGGCTCGCGTCACCATCGACGGTGGCCACCGCGCCGCCGAAGCCGGTGGCCACTGCACCAGTGGAAAGCGCGACGGCGCCTGCAGAAAACGTTCCAGAAAGCGCCGCGACGATGGCAGCGATGGCTATTACGGTGATAGCACGAAGGGCCCTCACGACGGCTCGACCGGACTCCGGAAATGTTGGCGGAGTTTCGAGTATGTAGTTGGCACTCGCCGGCACACAAGAGCGCGCTGCTAGGAGCCGGTCATCGTCAGCTCGCGCTGCACTGGCCGCTGACGCCCTCCAACGACTCCCCGTAACATGGATGTAACAAACACGAGCATCGGGTGACATCAAGCGGTCGACAATCGACGAAGTGCGCCGGATTTCACCCGTCATAACACCCGGAATTCACTCTCTAGGG
This sequence comes from Pseudonocardiaceae bacterium, assembly GCA_036378735.1. GTDB lineage: Bacteria > Actinomycetota > Actinomycetes > Mycobacteriales > Pseudonocardiaceae. The sequence goes on from DASUVX010000005.1 coordinate 8,151, forward strand.
GTGCACGACCTCAAAGCTGCCTACGCAACGGAGCAGCTGCGGCCGCCGCAAGTCATCGACGCCATCCTGGCGCGGATCGCGGCCCGCGGCGACGACGCGGTATGGATCTCGCGCCGGTCAGACCACGAGTTGCAACAGCGGGCCGTGGAGCTCGACCGGACCCGGCAAGACCGTGGTATCGCGGGGATGCCGCTGTTCGGCGTGCCCTGTGCGGTGAAGGACAACATCGACGTCGCCGGGTTGGCCACCACAGCGGGTTGCCCGGCGTTTCGCTACTGGCCGGACCGCAACGCCGGCTGCGTGCGGCGGCTTCTCGACGCCGGCGCGATCGTGGTCGGCAAGACCAACATGGACCAGTTCGCGACCGGGCTGACCGGCACCCGCTCCCCGTACGGCGTAACCCAAAGCGTGTTCGGAGGCGGGTTGATCGCCGGCGGGTCGAGTTCCGGGTCGGCCATTGCGGTGGCCGCCGGTCTGGTCAGCTTCGCGCTGGGTACCGACACGGCCGGCTCGGGACGCGTGCCGGCTGCGATGAACGGGATCGTCGGCTGCAAGCCGACCCGGGGCCTGGTGAGCACCGCCGGTGTGGTGCCGGCATGCCGGTCACTGGACTGCGTGAGCATCTTGACCGACACCGTGGCCGACGCCGGGACAGTGTTGGGCGTGATCAGAGGTCCGGATGGCCGCGACCCGTGGTCACGGTCCGTGAGTGGAAATGCGAGCTGTCGCCCGGATCCCCACTCAGAGGTCCGGTTGGCCCGGCCAACCGGGCTGAACTTCGAGGGCGACGGCGCGATGCGCGACGCGTTTAACGCCGCGGTCACGCACGCCACCGAGCACGCCGGCGACCTGGTGCCGACCACGATCGACCCGCTGCTCGAGGCCGGGGAGTTGCTCTATCACGGGCCGTGGGTCGCCGAGCGGCTGGCCGGGTTGGAGACGTTCTTCGCGCAGCACCCCGACGACGTGCTGCCGATCATCCGGCAGGTGATCGAGGAAGGCCGGCGGTTCACCGCCGCGGACACCTTCCGGGCCTGGCACCGGCTCAAGGAGCTGCAGCACTGGACCGATCAGCTCTGGCAGCGCGCCGACCTGCTGATCGTGCCCACCGTGCCGACCACGTTCACCATCGACGACATTGCCGAGTCGCCCTTGTGGCGCAACATGGTGCTCGGCCGCTTCACCCAGTTCGTCAACCTGCTGGACCTCGCGGCGGTCACCGTGCCGGCCGGTCAGACCGCTGATGGGCGCCCGGCCAGTGTCACGTTGATCGGTCCCGCGTTCTCCGAGCCGCTGCTGCTGTCCGTTGCAACCCGGCTGACCGACCCGTAGGAGGACGATCATGGCCAGCACCCTCGCGCGCCTCGCCGCCATCGGCCCGGTCGCCGCCGACCCGTACCCGTGGCCCTACGACGGCACAGTCACCACCGACCGGGTCGCGCTGATCTGCATCGACTGGCAGATCGATTTCTGCGGTCCGGGCGGGTACGTCGACCGGATGGGCTACGACATCGAACTGACCCGAGCCGGCCTGCCCGGCGCCGCGCGGATGCTCGCCCACGCCCGGTCCACCGACATGCTGGTGATCCACACCAGGGAAGGCCACTGTCCCGATCTGTCCGACCTGCCGGCCAACAAGCGGTGGCGCTCGGCACGCATCGGCGCCGAGATCGGCGGGCCCGGGCCGCAGGGCCGCATCCTGGTCCGCGGCGAGCCGGGCTGGGAGATCATGCCGGAGGTCGCGCCGTTGCCCGGTGAGGTCCTGATCGACAAGCCAGGCAAGGGCGCGTTCTACGCCACCGGACTGGATCTGGTGCTGCGCACCAGGGGCATCACCCACATCGTGCTGACCGGGATCACCACGGATGTCTGCGTGCACACCACCATGCGCGAGGCCAACGATCGGGGCTACGAGTGCCTGGTCCTGTCCGACTGCACCGGGGCCACCGAGCTGGGCAACCACACCGCGGCGCTGCGGATGGTGACCATGCAGGGTGGGGTCTTCGGCTGCGTCGCCACCTCCGAGGCAGTGCTGGCGGCTACCACCAGGAAACCCGATGCGGGCTGACCAGCTCACCGTGCCCGCCGACCCCGGCCCGTTTTGCTTCGAGCCGGCAGACACCGCGCTGGTGATCATCGACATGCAGCGCGACTTCGTCGAACCCGGAGGTTTCGGCGAGATGTTGGGCAACGACGTGACCCTGCTGCGGGCGGTGATCGCGCCGCTGCAGCAGGTGCTGGCCGCCAGCCGGGCGGCCGGGATGGCCGTCATCCACACCCGGGAAGGCCACCGGCCGGACCTGACCGACTGCCCGCCGGCCAAGCTCAACCGCGGCAACCCGACGTTGCGCATCGGCGATACCGGTCCCAACGGCCGGATCCTGGTCCGCGGCGAATACGGCCACGACATCATCGACGAGCTGGCGCCGCGCGCCGGTGAGGTCGTCATCGACAAGCCGGGCAAAGGCTCGTTCTACGCCACCGGCCTGCACGAGCTGCTCTCGGCCGCTGGGATCACCAGCCTGGTCGTTACGGGCGTCACCACGGAGGTGTGCGTGCACACCACCGTCCGGGAAGCCAATGACCGCGGCTACGAGTGCCTCGTGCTGTCCGACTGCGTCGGCTCGTACTTCCCGGAGTTCCAGCAGGCCGGGCTGGCGATGATCGCCGCCCAGGGGGGCATCTTCGGCTGGGTCGCGCCCTCGGCGGCCTACCTCGGCACCCTGACGAACGGATTTGATCGGCAATGAGCGTCCAAGCCGGCAGGCGGCTGCCCTGGTGGGTGGGCGGCGACCTCAACGCGGCATTCGGTCTCGGGTTCAACGTGCTGGTCAACGTGCTGGTGCTGACGTCGCTGTGCGTCGGTGTGGTGCAGATCCCGCCGGCTGCCGTGTTCGGCATCATCCTGCCCGCGCTGGGGATCCAGCTGCTGATCGGCAACGGGTACTACACCTACCTGGCGCGGCGGCTGGCGCGCCGGGAGAACCGCCGCGACGTGTGCGCGATGCCGTACGGCCCGAGCGTGCCACACATGTTCATCGTCACCTTCGTGATCATGTTGCCGATCTTTTTGACCACCAGAGATCCGATCCGGGCCTGGGAGGCCGGGCTGGCGTGGTCGTTCATCATCGGGCTGATCGTGCTGATCGGGGCCTTCGTGGGTCCCTACATCCGCCGGTTCACCCCGCGGGCGGCACTGCTGGGCACGCTGGCCGGCATCTCGATCGCGTTCATCTCGATGCGCCCGGCGGCGCAGATGTGGCAAGCCCTGTGGATCGCGCTACCGGTGTTCGCGATCATCGTGATCGGCTTTTTCAGCGGCCGGAAGCTACCGGGCAACATCCCGATCGGGTTGGCCGCGCTACTGATCGGCACCGCTATCGGCTGGATCGGCGGGTACATGTCTGTCCCGGACGTCGTCACGGCCGCCAGAGACATTGCCGTCGCTGTGCCGACCTTCAACTTCAGCCGGTTGGGACACGGCCTGTCGGCGGTGGCGCCGCTGCTGGCCACCGCGATCCCGCTGGGTATCTACAACTTCTGCGAGGGCATGACCAACGTGGAGAGCGCCGCGGTCGCCGGGGACAGCTACAACCTGCGCAGCGTGCTGCTCGCCGATGGCACCGGCGCGGTGGTCGGTGCCGCGCTGGGCAGCCCTTTCCCGCCGGCCGTCTACATCGGGCACCCAGGTTGGAAGGAAGCCGGTGGGCGCACCACGTACGCGCTGGCGTCGGGTGTGGTGATCGCGCTGATGTGCTTCCTGGGACTGTTCGGGCTGCTCGGTGCGCTGATCCCGCTGCCCGCCATCGTGCCGATCCTGCTCTACATCGGGCTGCTGATCGGCGCCCAGGCGTTCGTGTCGGTGCCCAAGGCACACGCGGTGGCGGTCGTGCTGGCGATCATCCCCAATGTCGCGGCCTGGGCGAGTGGCCAGATCGACAACGTGCTCAGCGCGGCCGGCACCAGCGCGGCCAAGGTCGGTACCGACGCGCTGGCCAAGGCTGGGGTGGTCTACGACGGCCTCAAGACCCTCGGCGGCGGGGCGATCCTGGCCGGCATGCTGCTCGGCGCGATCGCCGCGTTTGTGATCGACAAGCGCTACTACTGGGCGGCCGGGTACTGCGTGGCCGGGGCGGCACTGTCGTTCATCGGCTTGATCCACGGCGAGCAGGTGGCCTGGGCGGCAAGCCCGGAGGTGGCGCTGGGCTACCTGTTCGCAGCGGTGGTCTGCCTGGCCTTCTCCATCGGCAGCACGCCCGTCCCGGCGGAACTGCCCGACGAGCACGCCCCAGCACGCGCCCCGATCCCGCAGCAACCAGCTCTCGCCGAGGTGGCCACCGAGCCCGCCCGCTGACCGCGTGTCGCGCCATGGTGCACGGTGTGTCGCGACCCGTCGTCGTCGAGCGTGCCGAGGATGGAACCTACGGTGCGTGGAGCCCGGATTTGCTCGGCTGCGTGGCCACAGCGCAGAGCTATGACTCGTGCGTGGCACTCATGCGTAAGGCCATTGCAGGCCACCTGGAAGTCATGCGCGCACACGGTGATCCGATTCCGGAGCCGCGTGCCATTGCAGCACTTACTACCACCGCGTGATGCTGGACCGCCGGATTTCCACGCGGTGTACGAAGCGACGATCGAATCACGCGTCCGAACGGTGGGCTTAAGGTGCACAAGCATCCATAAGACTCCCCTAGCTCCCCCGCTAGAAGGTGTGCAAGCTTCCATAAGTCCCCCGGTCCGCGGGCGGGGGCGGCGGGCAGGTGCCAGCATGGTCGGATGGACGGCGCACTGGAGCAGCTTGCGGCCGCGCACGGCGTGGCGACGTGGTACCGGGATGCGCAACGCCGGCGGGTAGACGTTGACCCCGAGGTGGTGCGCCGGGTACTCGGACTGCTCGGTGTCAGTGCGGACACCGGGGCCCAGGTCCGCGACGCGCTGGCCGCGGTCCGGGCACCGGCGTCGCCGAGCACCGTGGTGCTGCGCCACGGCCAGCGCCGCGACATCGGCGAGCCCGGCGTGCTCACCGATGAGCAGGGCACACAGCTACCTGTTACAGACGAGATCCCGCCGGATCTCGCTCCCGGCTGGTACTCATTGACCAGCGGCGATCAGCACACCACCGTCCTGGTGGCCCCGCCGGCTCTGCTTGAACCACCACGCACCTGGGGCTGGATGCTGCAGCTCTACGCGCTGCGCTCGGCCAACTCGTGGGGTCTGGGAGATCTCGGCGATCTGCGCGAGTTCATCACCTGGACGGCCACCGCGCACGGCAGCGGCACCGTGCTGGTCAACCCGCTGCACGCGGTGACACCGACCCATCCGGTGCAGGCCTCGCCCTACAGCCCCTCTAGCCGCCGTTTCGTCAACCCGCTGTACCTGCGGATCACCGACATCCCCGCGTACCGTCGCGCGGATCCGGCAGTGCGGGCTCAGGTTGACGCATTGCGGATCAATCCGGAGGGCGAACGGATCGACTACGACGGCGCCTGGCGGGCCAAGGCAGCCGCCTTGACGCTGCTCTGGCAGTCCGAAGGCGCCCCACGCCCCGCGATGTCAGACGGGTTGCGCGACTTCGCGACGTTCTGCGCGCTCGCGCAGCGCCACGGCCCGCGCTGGTCACAATGGCCCGCCGAGCTGCGCCATCCAGCAACAGCCAGGGCCGGCCAGCAGGAAGTGGCGTTTCACGCCTGGGTCCAGCATCAGTGCGCCCAGCAGCTGGCCGCCACCAGGGACGCCGCGCAAGCCATGGCTATCGGGGTGGTACACGACCTCGCCGTCGGGGTGGACCCGGAGGGCGCCGACGCCTGGGCATTGCAGGACGTGCTGGCCACCGGCGTCACCGTCGGCGCGCCGCCGGACCTGTTCAACCAGAAGGGGCAGGACTGGGGGCTGCCGCCGTGGCGGCCAGATCGGCTGGCCGCGACCGGGTACGCCGCCTACCGGGACCTGCTGCGTGCGGTGCTCGCGCATGCCGACGGGTTGCGCATCGATCACGTCGCCGGGCTGTGGCGGCTGTGGTGGGTGCCGCCGGGCGCGTCCCCGGACCAGGGCACCTACGTGCACTACGACGCGGCGGCGATGGTGGCGGCGCTGGCGTTGGAGGCGCGCCGGGCCGGTGCGGTGGTGATCGGCGAGGACCTGGGCACGGTGGAACCGGAGGTCACCGAGACGCTGGCGGCACAGCGGATGTTGGGCTGCGAGGTGCTGTGGTTCGCCCGCGACGAGGACGTCCCGGGCACGCCGCTGCTGACGCCGCGACGCTGGCCGGCGCGCGCCGCGGCCAGCATCTCCACCCACGACCTGCCCACCGCGCTCGGCTTCTTGCGTGGCGAGCATGTGCGGGCCCGGGCCGAGCTCGGGCTACTGAACGACGACGACGCCGAGTGGACCCAGGCGCGAGCAGAACGCGCGGAACTGGTGGCCCTGCTGAGCGCCGAGGGTTTGCTCAGTGCCGACCGCGCGGAGCACAGCGAGGAGCAGATCGTGGTGGCGATGCACGCGTTGCTGGCGCGCACGCCCTGCCGGCTGCTGCTGGCCTCCCCCTACGACGTGGTCGGTGAGGTCCGCCAGCCGAACCTGCCCGGCACCGTCGATCAGTACCCGAACTGGCGGTTGCCGCTGCCGGTGACCCTGGAGCAGCTGCAGCGCGATCCGCGGGTCGACCGGGTGGTGGCTG
>DASUVX010000006.1:0-10603 GCA_036378735.1 Pseudonocardiaceae bacterium
TGAACTGCCCGTCCTGGCGGTAGGCGTCCATCGGCATGATTGCCGGGTGCGACCTGGTGCCGTTGGCGCCGAACACGGCCTGGGCCAGCCGGTCCAGCTCCCGGAACGGGTCGGTACGCATCAGCATCGTGGTTTCTCCCTCCTAGGCGTCGTCACGACGCGATCTGTAAGGCACTGCGGTGGTGGAGCAGTGTCACTTGTGCCAACGCGTATCCCCCTGAAACTGTTCCCCATCGAGCACCTTTGTTGATACCAATCGACTCAAGGTGCGTCCACACCGTGGGGGCCCGGCATCGCGCGCGCCTGTTCCCGGCGGCGCAGCACCGGACCGTCGCGATGAGAACCTGGTATAGCCGTTGTAGGATCGTGACGGTCGGCACCAGGAGAACCGGTGACCCAGCCGAGGCCCAGATCGAGCAGGCTCGACGACGACGACTACCCCGCCTACACCACGGGGCTCGCCGCCGAGCTGCTCGGCGTCCAACCGGCCTTCCTGCGCAGCCTTGATGCGGCGGGTCTGCTCACGCCGAACCGTTCGCCAGGCGGCCAGCGCCGCTACTCGCGCGCCGAGTTGACGCTGGCCCTGCGGGTGCGCGAACTACTCGACGTGAACATGCCGCTGATCGCCGCCATCCGCATCGTCAGTCTCGAACGCCAGCTCGAAGCCGCCCACCGGCGCATCGCCTACCTCGAATCCACCCACGGCCATTCAGCAGGCTGAATGCGGTTGAGCGACGCGCGCATCACTCGTAACGGAGGGCTTCGACCGGTCGTAGCCGAGCGGCCCGATTGGCCGGGTAGCCGCCGGCGATGACACCAATCGCGAGGCTGATCCCGAACGCCAGCAGCACCGACGGGATGCTCACGCTGGGCGCGAAGTTTTTGAGAGTGGGTCCCAGCGACGGGGCGAGGTGAGCGCCGAGCACCGACAACCCCACCCCGACGACAATGCCGATCACCCCGCCGAGGCCGGCCAGCACGACGGCCTCCACGAGGAACTGGTTGAGGATCGCGCTGCGGGTGGCGCCGATCGCTTTGCGAATGCCGATCTCCCGGGTTCGTTCGGTCACCGAGACCAGCATGATGTTCAGCACTCCGATAGCACCGACGAGCAGCGAGATCGACGCGACGGACGCGGTGAACAGGGTGAGGATGCTCAAGACCTGGTTGAAGGCGTCCAGCCGGGTCCGCAGAGATTGAACTTCGAAGTCTCTTTTCGCTGGATCCTGGATCCGGTGCCGGTCGCTGAGAACGCTGATCACCTGGTCCTCGGCGGCGGGCACGTCAGCTGCCTGATCGGCTTGGACGGTGATCTGGTTGAGTTTGTCGCCGCCGCCGAAGACATAACGGCGCGCGGTGTCCAGCGGCATGACCGCGTCGTTGTCCGCCGGCTCCCCCGCCGACTGCATCACACCGATGACCTGGAACGCCTGGTGGTTGAACCGGACCGTCTGGCGCAGCGCCGCCTCGGAGTCACCGAACAGGCTGCTCGCCACGGTGGGACCGAGAACCACCACCCTGGCAGTGGAGCGGGCCTGGGCGTGGTCGAAGAAGGTACCCAGCGCGATATCACGGTTGCTCACGCCGAGCCAGTCTTCGGTGGAGCCGACGACCTGCGAGCGGTACTTGTTGGTGTCGGTCTCGGCCAGGGCCTGGCCGGTCACGGCTGGGATGACGGCGGACGCATTGGCCACGTCCCGGCGCAACGCGTCCACGTCGGCGTCGATCAGATCCTTCGGGGGACCACCACCGGGAACGTTGCCGGTGGAGGGGACGATGGTGATCAAATTGGCCAGCGGCTGGATTCTTGCGTTAACCGAGGCCTGCACCCCGTTGCCGATCGCAACCAGCAGTATCACGGCTGCCACGCCGATGATGATGCCGAGCATGGTCAAAACAGAACGCAGCCGATGCGCGCGCAAACCTCGTAGCGCGATACCGACGGCTTCCCGCAGACTCATTGTCTTTGACGTAACCAGTGATCGGCGCCGCCCACAAGTGCTTTATCGCACAGCAGCGGCAGGAGGTTTCGTGGCGATTCCGTGGTCGATTCCAGACCGGTTCGACGGGGGATTGCGCCGGCCGGATCTGGCCGGCCCGGCATGGCTGCAACCGGCCGGCCCGCCTCACGCGGGCACATGGCACTGGTTGGCAGCCGGGACCGTGCTGGCCTGCTGGGGGTTGTTCGCGGTGGTCTGGCTGGTGGGAGCGATCTACAACTCGCGGCGGGCACCGTCGGTCCGGGAACGGACCGCCGCCGTCTCACCCTGGCTCATCGGGACCGCCGCGGTGCTGGTGCTCACCCGGCTCGTGCCGGCCGGGCTTTGGCGTCCGATCACGGTCGACGCGCGTTGGCTGGTGGTGGCCGGCATCACCCTGCTCGCCGTCTGCACCACGTTCACCCTGTGGGCCCGGGCCGCGCTAGGCACGATGTGGACGTCGGCGGCGGTGGTCAAGGACGATCATGTACTACGCACCGACGGCCCGTACGGCATCACCCGGCACCCGATCTACACCGGCCTGCTCGGAATGCTGGCCGGCACCGCTTTCATCGAGGGGTTGGGCCGGTGGGTGGCCTTCTTCATGCTGGGTGTGCTACTGGTCGGGTTGAAGATACGGGCCGAGGAACGGCTGCTGGAGCGCGCCCTCGGCGCCGCCCATAACCAGTACCGCCAGCGAGTGCCGCTGCTCATTCCCCGGCTGCGGGCCGGACCGAAGTAGCCGACGGGCCATCCTTTCCGGCTCCGCCACACCGGGTCGCTACGCTGCGCAAGCGCGCCCGTTGTGTACCCTCACAGCACTTGTGACCTAACCGGGAGGAAAAGCCCGATGCGCCACCGCCTCGTCAAGGCCCGTCGCCGCCGTGCACGTACTGCGGCGATGGCGTCGGCCGCGGTCGCGGCGACAGTGTCGGTCGGCGTGCTGGTGCCCGGCACCGCATCGGCCGTCAGCCCGGCGTGGGCGCCGAACGCGCAGGCCACCATCCACCCCGGGGTGGTCACCAACACGCAGGGCGGCGGCGAGTGCACCGCCAACTTCATCTTCTACAACGCCACCGACGTGTTCCTCGGCCAGGCTGCGCACTGCGCCGGCACCGGAGCTCCGACCGAGACCAGCGGCTGCACCTCGGCCACCAAACCGCTGGGCACCCCGGTCACCATCGGCGGCGCCAGCAAGCCGGGCACCCTGGTCTACAGCTCGTGGATCACTATGGCCAAGCTGGGCGAGAAGGATGCCAATACCTGCGCATTCAACGACTTCGCCCTCGTCAAGATTGATCCGGCTGACCTAGGAAAGATCAACCCCAGCGTGCCGTTCTTCGGCGGACCCATCGGTATCTTCTCCGGCTCAACTGCGCTCGGCGACCGCATATTCACCTACGGTAATTCGCCGCTGCGGGGCGGGCTCGGCGCGCTGTCCCCGAAGACCGGATTCAGCCTTGGCGACGACGGCGGCGGTTGGTCGCACACGTGTTACACCGCAACGCCTGGAATCCCCGGTGACTCCGGCAGTGCAGTCCTGAGCGGCGACGGAAAAGCATTGGGCGTGCTGACCTCACTGGCGGTGGCTCCGCTGGCCGCCAGCAACGGCGTGGGTGACATGTCCCGAGAACTGGACTACCTCAACGCCCACGGTGAGCTGGGCACGATCACGCTGGCGCTGGGCACCGAGCCTTTCCATCCCGCTGTCGCCTGACTGCAACAACGCGGTAGCTGTGCAACGCTGTGGTGGTGCAGCTGGGGATGGTGGGCTTAGGGCGGATGGGTGCCAACATCGTGCGGCGGTTGCTGCGCGGCGGGCATGACTGCGTCGTCTACGACGTCAATGATGCGGTGGTTTCGCAGCTGGTCGGCGAAGGCGCGGCGGGCACGAGTTCGCTGGCAGATTTCGCCGCCGCGTTGAAGCCGCCCCGGGCTGCTTGGATCATGGTCCCCACCGCGCTGGCCGGCCAGATCGTCGAGCAGCTCGCCGCGCACTTCGAACCGGGCGACATCATCATCGACGGAGGCAACAGCTACTACCGCGATGATGTGGATAGGGCCCGCGCGCTGGGCGAGCGCGGCATCCACTATGTCGACGTGGGCACCAGCGGCGGCGTGTGGGGCATCGAGCGTGGGTACTGCTTGATGATCGGCGGCGAGGCGGATCCGATCGCACACCTCGACCCGATCTTCCGCACCCTCGCGCCAGGCGTGTCCGGCGCGATCCGCACTCCGGGGCGGGACGGCGAGCCCAGCACCGCCGAACAGGGCTACCTGCACTGCGGGCCGCCGGGCGCGGGCCACTTCGTCAAGATGGTGCACAACGGCATCGAGTACGGGCTGATGGCCGCCTACGCCGAGGGCTTCAACGTGCTGCGCCACGCCGGCATCGGCCGCAGCGAGACTGGCGTGACTCAGGCCGACGCCGAGACCGCGCCGCTGCGCGAGCCCGAGTACTACCAGTACGACTTCGACATTCCCGCGGTGGCCGAGCTGTGGCGGCGCGGCACCGTGATCGCCTCGTGGCTGCTCGACCTCACCGCCAGCGCGCTGCGCGAGTCACCGGGCTTGACCGAATTCAGCGGGCGGATCTCCGATTCCGGCGAGGGGCGCTGGACGGTGCTGGCCGCCGTCGACGAGGGCGTCCCGGCCAACGTGCTGAGCGCGGCGCTGTACGAACGCTTCAGCTCGCGCCGCGAGGGTGACTACGGCGGCAAGCTGATCTCCGCAATGCGCAAGCAGTTCGGCGGCCACGTCGAACGCCCCACCGGCGAGTAACCCCGCTTCGCTTGCCCGACCCCGACGCTTTTTCACCCCGACATGGAGACATATCGGGGTGAACGGAGGCCGTTTCACCCCGATATGTCTCCATGTCGCGGGTCAGGATGCGGATCAGTCTGAGGAACCGGGTTGGTCGCGAAGTAGTCCCCACCGAGCCGCTCGAGCGGCAGCCCCAGCGCGTCGACGTAGAGCTTCCTGCTCGTCGGGGGCCTGGCGCGATGATGCTGACGCTGGCGATGAAACCGCACCTCCATGGCCCTAACCTTCGCACGGTCGCAAGTTGCGCCAGGGTCAAGCTGGCTGGTGGTGGACCGATCATCTAGACCCTTCGGATACACTTCTTGCGACTCATCCAGAGGATCCGAGGGACCTGGCCCGATGACGGTCCGGCATCCTGCTCCGGCGTGGTGCCAATGCCAGGATCGATGAGGAGAAATCGTCGTGGCTCCCCGTGCGCACCCACATTGCCGTCTTGCCGGACCGTCCGACGCCCCGGCCATCGCGGCCCTGCACGCCGACAGTTGGCGCCGCCACTACCGAGGGGTCTATTCCGACGCCTTCCTCGACGGTGATGTCGCCGCAGACCGACTCCTGGTCTGGCGCAACCGGCTGGCCGAGCCTGACCCGCTGCACTACACCATCCTTGCCGAGGACGGCGATGACCTGGTCGGCTTCGCGCATACCGTCTTTGAGGACGACCCGACCTGGGGAGCGTTGCTGGACAACCTGCACGTCGTCTACGGCCGCAAGCGCAACGGTCTCGGCTCGCGGTTGCTCGCCTTGACGGCCCGAGCGGTCATCCAACGACGAGTCAGCACTGCTCTCTATCTATGGGTCAACCAACAAAACACCGAGGCCCAAGCCTTCTACCAGGCGCGGGGCGGGACGCGTGTGGGCAGCCGCCGAAGTTTACCGCCCGGCGGGGTGCCGGGCCGCCTGAACGGCTCGCCGACCGCGCTGCGTTACGCCTGGCCCGATCCTGCCGGACTGCTCGCGTGGCGGTGAGCGACTCCCCAGGTCGGGGTTGCAGGTGTAGAGGGTAAGTCATGGGCGAGGGCCACGGCAGCGATCATCGCATCGTAGCGCGTGCAGTTGGCTTGCGTCCGGCGCGCCGCAGCGACGCTGCCACCTTGTCGAACGGTAGCGGATCGAAGTCTGGCTGAGATGGCTGGGACCGCCAGCGTACCGACCGCAGGTCTGGCCGGCGCGGAACCCGACACACCGGCGCGTGGTTCGCTTCTGGCCGGACGGGACGGTCCCGACGACGAGATCCTCGTTGGCTCCGCCATGGGCGCAGCGTGCCCGTGGTCGAGCCGTCGCCCGAGGACTGCGCCGTTAGCCGCAGCGCTCGGCGAGCCGTGGCTGAGCTTCTTCTCGCCGACCGAGATGGCTGCTCTGCTGGACAGCTGTGGCTTCGCAGTAGTTGAGCAGGTAGCTCAGCGAGGTCAGGTGGATCCCGCGTTGTGGCAGCGCTCGGATGATCTCTGTCCGGTCGGGCTGTCCCAGCTTGCCCGCGCAAGGATCCCGACTCCCAACCCCGACATGGAGACATATCGGGGTAAAAGGGGGTCGGTTTACCCCGATATGTCTCCATGTCGGGGTAGGTAGGACTGTTGGATGCGGGGGTCGGTGCGGAGCTGGGGGGATGGGCCGGACAGCGCGATGGTGCCGGTTTCCAGGACGTAGCCGCGGGTGGAGACCGACAGCGCGATGTCGACGTCCTGCTCGACCAGCAGGATGGCGGTGCCGGCCGCGGCGATATCCGGCAATGTGCGCAGGATCTCGTCGACCACCAGCGGCGCCAATCCCAGCGAAAGCTCATCGATCATGATAAGCGCGGGTCGGTTCATCAGACCGCGGGCGATCGCGCACATCTGCTGCTCGCCGCCGGACAGCGTGCCGGCGACCTGGTTGAGCCGGCCGGCCAAGGCAGGGAACAGTCCCAGCACCCGGTCGAGATGGGCGCTGTGCCGAGCCCACCCACCCCTAGCCCACCCACCCAGCCGCAGGTTGTCGCGCACCGATAGCCCTGCGAACAGCCGCCGACCCTCGGGGACATGCGCCAACCCGCGCCGGACCACCGCCTCCACCGGTCGCCCGGTGATGTCCGCGCCGGCGAACCGGATCCGCCCACCGGTCGCCGCGACCTGCCCGGAGATGCTGCGCAGCAGGGTGGTCTTGCCGGCCCCGTTCGAGCCGATCAGCGCGACGATCTCACGACGGGCCACCGCCACGTCGACACCGTGCAGCACCTCGACCCGCCCGTACCCAGCCGTCAGCCCGGCGACCTCCAGCAGCGTCACGACTGACCGTCACGCTGCGCGTACCGGGTGCCCAGGTAAGCCTGCACCACCCGCGAATCCGACAGCACCACCTGCGGCGCCCCGCAGGTCAGCACCTCGCCGTGGTGCAGCACGCAGATCTCGTCGCTGATCGCCGCGATCGCCTTGACCACGTGCTCGACCGCCAGCACGGTGACACCCTCGCCGTCACGCAATCCGCGGATCAGCTCGACCATGGACTGGATCTCCGCGGCGCGCAGCCCGGCCATCACCTCGTCGAGCAGCAGCAGCCGGGGCCGGGCCGCCAGCGCCCGGGCCAGCTCCAAGCGTCGGGCGTCGCCGACCGGCAGTTCGGCCGGGCTGCGCGCCGCCAGCCCCGCCAGATTCAGCCGCTCCAGCACGCCATCAGCTACCTCAAACGCAACCCGCTTGGTAACTCCCCGAGTGGGGCCGTACATCGCGGAGATTGCCACGTTCTCCCGCACCGTCATCCCGCGAAACGGTTTGACGATCTGAAAGGTCCGGACCACCCCGGCATGCGCGATTCGCCACGGCGCCGCACCGGTCACGTCCATACCGTCCACCAAGACGGTGCCGGCGCTCGGCCGCAGGTGCCCGGTGATCACGTTGATCAGGGTGGATTTGCCGGCGCCATTCGGGCCGATCACGCCCAGGATTGTGCCCGGCTGGACGGACAGCGACACGCCCGACAACGCCCGCAGCGCCCCGAACCGGCGGCTCAGACCGCGCGTTTCGAGGATGGGTGTCTCCAAGGCAGCAGTCACAGCCGGTAGGCCCGGATCGTGTCCAGCAGCCCGGACCGGCTGCGCACCCCCACGAGACCGGACGGGAACAGCAGGACAACCAGTATGATCACCGCGCCGAGCACCAGGATGTGTTCCTGCGGGTAGTGCTGGCGCAGGTACTCCGAGACGAACTGTAGCCCGACCGCGCCGACCAGCGGGCCGAGCACCGTCCCCGCGCCCCCGATCACCACCATCACGATCATGATTACCGTGATGTCCACGTCGAACAGCCGTTGCGGGTAGATGGTGACCTGCTGGAAGGCGTACGCCGAGCCGGCCAGCCCGGTGATCGCCGCCGAGATAGCCAGCGCCACCACCTTGGCGCGGGTGGTGTTCACCCCGGCCGCCGCCGCGGCGTCCTCGTCCTGGTTGATCGCCCGCAGGCCGTAGCCGAACCGGCTGTGCGCAATCAGCGCGGCCACCGCCACGGCCAGCCCGGCCAGCGCCAGGAACAGCACGTAGAAGCCGTCATTGCCGAGCCACTCAGTGCCCCGCCCGGCGACCGTCGGCACGGTGATCCCGGCGCCCCCGCCGGTGAGCCAGCCCAGGTTGGTGACCACCTCCCGCATCCCCTCGGCCACCCCCAGCGTGGCGATGGCGAAGTAGTGCCCGCGCAGCCGTAGCAGCGGCATCCCGATCAGCGCCGCGAACGCGGCACCCCCGAGTGCGGAGACCGGCAGCGCCGCCCAGAACGACCAGTTCGCGTGCTCCATCAGCACCGCAGTGGCATAACCGCCGAGCCCGAAGAACACCACTTGTCCGAAGCAGGCGTAGCCGGTCAAGCCGCCAATGATGTTCCACGCCTGAGCCAGCGCGACGAACATCAGCACGGCCGTCACCACCCGCACCTGACCGGTGTAGAGCTGGCTGGGCAACACGATCATCCCGACCACTACCACCGCGCCGGCTAGCGCGGCTGCCGCCCAACGGCTCACGCCGTCTCCAGCCGGGACTCGTAGAAGGCCCGGCCGGCCAGCCCGCCCGGCCGCACGATCAGCACCCCGACCAGCACCGCGAAGGCCACCGCGTTCACCCAGGTACCGGGCAGGTATTGGCCGGCCCATGCCTGCACCACGCCGAGCATCAGCCCGCCCAGCAGCGCGCCGGACATGTTGCCCAACCCGCCGAGCACCGAGATCACGAAGCTGAGCAGGGTGAACCGGGCCGCGTCGGGCGGGCTGAAGGTACCGACCAGGCCCACCATGGCGCCGGCCGCGGCGGCCAAAGCCGCGGCGATTCCTGCGGTCAGCGCGTACATGTGGCGGGCGTCGATGCCCATCAGCCGGGCCGCGGTGCGGTCCATCCCGGTGGCCAGGATGGCGATCCCGGTGCGGCTGCGCTTGGCGAACATCACTAACGCCAGGGTCGCCACCACCGCCAGGCCGAAGGCGATCAGCCGCCCGTAGGGCACCCGGACGTCACCGATCGCAAAAGCCTCTGACGCGTACGACGTCGCAATCGAGCGGTAGTCGGCGCTGAAGACCACCGCCATGCCCTGCACCAGCACCAGCTGCAGCCCGAACGTCAGCAGCAGGGTCAGAAAGATCGGCGCGTTGACGATCTGGTTGATCAGCAACCGCTGCACGGCGTAGCCGATCACGAACATCACCAGCCCACCGGCCACCGCGCCGAGCAGCGGGTCCAGCCCCCAGGCGGCGTGCAGCTCCCAGGCGGTGTACGCGCCGAGCAGAACATAGGCGCCGTGGGCCAGGTTGATGACGTTCATCACGCCCCAGACCAGCGAGAAGCCGACGGCGATCATCGCGAGCAGGCCGCCCTGCAGCAGCCCGTAGATGGTGGCCTGCCACAACGAGCTCACCCGCTGGGGCCGGGCCAGATCAGCCGGCCGGCGGCCTGGTCGGCGGGCCAGACGGTGACCAGCTTGCCGTTCTGGATCTGGACGACCGACATCGGCTTGGTGACGTTCTCGCCGCGGTCGTTGAACTTCAGCGGCCCGAAGAACGACTGCTCATCCAGCCGCGCCAAGGCATCACGCACCTTGCCGGGGTCGGTCGAGCCGGCGTTGCGCACCGCGAGCACCATGGCCAGGCAGGCGGCGGTGGCCTCGGCGTTGTGGTACTCGGGATCCTGGCCGAACGCGGCTCGAAAGCCGTTGCGGTAGTCGGCAGCGGTACCGAAAAACCCGTCGGAGCCCTTGACCTCTGGCACCCACTGGCTGGAACTGAGCACACCGTTCGCCTTGGCGCCCAGCGTCGTGACGAAGTCCGGAGTCGGCGGCGCGACGGTTTCGGCGAAGCCACCGGCCGGCGTCACACCCAGCTCAGCGGCCTGCTTGACGATCGCGATCCCTTCGGCCAGATGCACCGAGCCGACGATGACGTCCGGCTTGCTTGCCTTGATTCTGGTCAAGGCGCTGGAGACGTCGGTGGCACCGGTGGGGAACTGCTGAGTCGGCAGCACGGTGAAGCCCAGGCTGCGGGCTCGGGCCTCACCGGCCGCCGCGACGGTCTTGGAGAACCCGTCGTCGGCGGAGAGGAACACCACGCTGCGCGGCTTGGGTGTGGCCAGTTCGTTGATCGCGTTGACGATGGACGCCGCGTACACCGACGCCGGGGACAGCACCGCGAAGGTGCGCCGGTAACCGCGATCAAACAGTTTGTCGTCGGCGCCGGAGCTGTCCACCATCACCTGGCCATTGCGCTCGATCACCGCCATGGCGGCGCCGGTGGTGGCCGAGCCGTACGGGCCGAGGATCAGCTTGTAGCCCTTGTCGTTGAACTGGTCCACCAAC
>DASUVX010000007.1:0-43978 GCA_036378735.1 Pseudonocardiaceae bacterium
CCGTCCTTGGGATTGGCCGAGCGGCCCGGCACACCG
Organism: Pseudonocardiaceae bacterium; assembly: GCA_036378735.1. Taxonomy (GTDB): domain Bacteria; phylum Actinomycetota; class Actinomycetes; order Mycobacteriales; family Pseudonocardiaceae. The sequence continues at coordinate 37 of DASUVX010000007.1, forward strand.
TAGAGGCGCTGAGTGTTCGTCTCGTTGTCACACAGCAGCGCCTGGGCTGCACCGTCGCCGGCCAGGACCAGCGGACCCAGCTGCTTGTGCCGCGCGACGAGCGTCGAGCCGTTCCCGGCCCGGATCTGCGGCACGTCTTCCTCCCGGTGCAGGCCCCACGACCACGTGTTGCGGAACCACAGCGTCGGCAGCACGTGCAGCGTCGCCGCCTGTGGGCCCCGGTTGTCCACAGTGATCCGCAAGCACAGATCGGTCGGACCGGCCTTGGCGTAGTCGACCGTCACCGCCCAGTATCGATCTTCGGCGAACACTCCTGTGTCGACCAGCTCGTATTCCGGTACATCCTTGCCCCGGACGCGGTTTTCGGCCACCAGGTCGGTGTAGGGGAAAGGCCGCTGCGGGTAGTGATAGCGCCAGGTCATCCAGGAATGGGTGGGGGTGGAGTCCAGGTACCACCAGTAGTCCTTGACGTCCTCACCGTGGTTGCCCTCCGGGCCGGTCAGCCCGAACATCCGCTCCTTGAGGATCGGATCGACGCCGTTCCACAGCGCCAGCGCCAGGCAGAACGTTTGCCGTTCGTCGCAGACCCCAGCCATCCCGTCTTCGTTCCAGCGGTACACCCGGGAGCGGGCGTGGTCGTGCGGGAAGTAGTCCCAGGCTTCGCCGTAGGCGCTGTAGTCCTCCCGGACCGTGCCCCAGGCCCGCTCGGACAGGTACGGTCCCCAAGCCCGCCAGGCCGCCGTACCTTCGTCTGCTTGCTGAAGCCTGGTCTGTTCGGCTGATGTGGTCTGCGCCATGGTGGTCAGTACGGTAGCCGCGCTCGGACGTTACGTTCGACCGTTTTAGAGATACTGCAGGAGCATGACGACCCCGCTGCGCATCGCATTCGGTCCTGCCGTGTGTACCTCGCTGGCCGAGGGTGGTGACCGCGAGTGGCTGGTGGCCGACGGCTGCGGCGGGTATGCGATGGGCACCGTCTGCGGGTTGCGCACCCGGCGCTACCACGGCCTGCTGGTGCCGGCGGTGACCGGCCCATCGGCTCGCCGCCTCGGCTTGGTCGCGTTGGACCCCGTGCTGACGCTATCTTCCGGTGCGTCGGTGCGGCTCGGGGTGCACGAGTGGACCGGCGGGGCGGTGGCGCCCACCGGCCATACGTTGCTCGAGTCATTCGACCTCGACGACGGGTCGCCGCGATGGCGGTGGCGGGTCGGCGAGGTCGTGCTGGAACGTGAGCTGGCGATACGCCACGGCAGCGCCTCGGTGGCCGTGGTGCACCGGCTGCTCGCCGGCGGCCCGGTGAGTCTCGCCCTGGAGGCGCTGGTGACCTGGCGCGACGCGCACGGCGAGCGCTACGCCGGCGAGCCGCCGGCCGTCGAACACAACGACGGCGGAGCGGTAGTGGAGGCATCGTTGCGGCTTCGTGGACCGGGCTGGACACCTGCCGGGGACTGGTACCGCGGCGTGCACGCGCGGCTGGAAGCCGACCGAGGGCTCAATCCGGATGAGGACCTGTGGCTGGCCGGCCGGTTCGCCGCCGAGCTGCCCACCCCCGGCGACACGCTGGCGGTGTCGGCGTGGGCCGGTGACCTGGCGGTTGAGCCGCCGCTCGCGGTCGACGTGGTGGCAACCGCGCGCCGCCGTGCCCGCGGTCTGGTCGCCACCGCCGCCACCGCCGACGACGTGGTGGCGCGGCTAGTGCTGGCCGCCGACTCATTCATCACCACCGCGCCGGACGTCGTCGCCGGTTACCCGTGGTTCGGCAGCTGGTCACGGGACACCATGACCTCATACGAGGGCCTGTTCCTGGCCACCGGCCGGGCCGAGGAGGGTCGTGCGCTGCTGCGCGGGTACGCCGCGACGATCTCGGAGGGCATGCTGGCCAATACCGCCGATACCGGTGCGACCGAATACAACACCGCCGACGCCACGTTGTGGTTCATCCACGCCATCGACCGCCATGTCGCGGCGACCGGCGACCTCGACCTCGCCGCCGCCGTCGTCCCGGTGCTGGACGGCGTGATCAAGGCGCACGTAGAAGGCACCCGGTACGGCATCGGTGTCGATCCCGCCGATGGGCTGCTGACCCAGGGCGAACCCGGCTACGCGCTGACCTGGATGGATGCCCGGATCGACGGGGTCGGTGTGACGCCCCGGATCGGAAAGGCGGTGGAGATCAACGCGCTGTGGGTGAACGGCCTCGCGGCGCTGCGGGCGCTGCACGCGCGGCTTGGCGGGGATGCGCCGGAGATCACCGCGCTGCACGAGCGCGCCCATGCGTCGTTCGCCACCCGCTTTCCCGGGCCGGGCGGTGGGCTCTACGACGTCGTGGACGGCCCGGCCGGTGATGACGACGCCGTACGGCCCAACCAGCTGGTTGCCTTTTCGTTGCCGTACGCGCCGCTCACTGCGCCTGGCGCTCTGGGCTCGCTGACCCAGGCGCTGCTGACCCCTCTTGGGCTGCGCAGCCTCGCCCCCGGCTCGCCCGGATACCGCGGCCAGCACCGCGGCGGCCCGCGCGACCGGGACAGCGCCTACCACCAGGGCACCGTCTGGCCGTGGCTGATCGGTCCGTACTTCGACACCTGCCGGCACGCCGGTGCCCGCACCGACGGAGTGCTCGCCGGCTTGACGGCGCACCTGGCCGAGTGGGGACTTGGCTCGATCTCCGAAACCGCTGACGGCGACCCACCGCACGCTGCCAACGGCTGTCCGTTCCAAGCCTGGTCGGTCGCCGAACTCCTGCGCGTCGCCCGGCTGCCGGCCGGGTGAGCATCCATGAGACACCTGGGGGCGGTGGCCAGGGGCGCTCAGCGCGCGGGTGGTGGGTGGCGGCCTTACGCTGCTAGCTGATGCGGGTGCTCGTGACGGGTTGGTCGTCATTTCTCGATGGCGAAGCCACCGCCGGCGACGTGCTGAGCATGGAGGCAGTGCGGGACTCGCTGCTCGCAGCCGGGCTGGGCGTTGATGTCGCCTGGAGTCCAAGACTGCGTGCGGACGGCCTGAGCCTGGAGCAGGCTGACCCGAATAGATATACCCACTTGCTGTTCGTCTGCGGTCCCGCACACGGTCGCCAGGTCCGGCAACTCCATGAGCGCTTCGTGCACTGCCGGCGGCTGGCCGTCGGAGTCTCCATCGTGGAAGCCGACGATCCGGCTGTCACCGGATTCCACCAGATCCTCGCCCGTGATGGGGACGGCGTCGCGCATCGTGACCTCGCCGCAGCCCCGCGCTGTGCCCAGGTACCGGTGGTCGGGGTGGTGCTGGCGCATGCGCAACACGAGTACGGCGAGCGGCAGCGCCACGACGCCGTTCACTCCGTGCTGACCTCCTGGCTGAGCCGCCAGGATTGCGCCCGGCTGCCTTTGGATACCCGGCTGGATGGCCGGGACTGGCGGTTCGCCAGGACGTCCGGGCAGCTGGAGTCGGTGATCAGGCGCCTGGATGTGATGGTCACTACCCGCATGCATGGCCTGGTGCTGGCGTTGAAGAACGGGATCCCGGTAATGGCCGTCGACCCGATTGCCGGCGGCGCCAAGGTGAGCGCGCAGGCCACGGCGTGGGCCTGGCCGGCGGTGGTGACGGCCGATTCGTTCACCGAAGCCGATCTGGATCATTGGTGGGCATGGTGCCGGTCCGCCGACTGCGCGGTGCGGACGGCCCGCTGCAAGCGGGAAGCTGCCGACGGCACGCTCGTGCCGCGGTTGTTGCAGGCGATCACCAAACCCTGACCCGCGCGTCCACCCCCGTTTTGCGCAGTCTGGATGCAGACTGCTGTTTTTGGAGCCCTGAAACAGCAGTCTGCATCCAGACTGCGGGGGTACCGAAGAAAACGGGCGGGCGACCACGGGAATGGCTGAGCGCGATGACGTGCTGGGCGCGCTGGAGTGGCTTCTCGATAACGTCGGCGATGGCCGGGGTGGGGCCCTGTTCGTGGTCGGACCTGCCGGGTTGGGCAAGACTACGGTGCTCGAATACGCGATCACCTTGGCGAAACCGCGATTTGCGATCGGGGTTGGACGCGGGGATCGGGTGGAGGCGGTGTTGCCGTTCGGCCTGATCGGCCAGGCGCTCGGTCAGTTCCTCGAGGGCAGGCTTCCCGGCGGCAGCATGGCGCTGTATGGCGACGGTGGCGAGGCCGGCGACATCCCGCCAAAGGCCCGTTTCTACGGCGTCCTCCGGTACGGGAAGCGGCGAGCAGCCCGCTGCTGCTGGCCATCGACGACCTGCACTGGTCGGACCCGGATTCACTGACCGCGATCCACCTGCTCTGCCGCCAGCTGGCCGCCCGGCCCGTGGCGCTGATCGCCACCGCCCGGCCATGGCCCGCAGAGGCGGTCAGCTCGGCGCGGGATCTAGCCGCCCAGGGACTGGCCCAGATCGAGCCGCTGGCTCCGCTGAGCACCAGGGCCGTCCGGGAGATGCTGTGGGCCCGACTCAACGAGGCGGTCCCGGCGGTGGTGGTGGACCAGGCTGTCGAGATGTGCGCGGGCAATCCCTTACCGAGGTCGACGGCCTGTTCCGCGGCGGGCTCCTTTACGAGGCCGATGACGGGTGGGCGGGGTTCACCCACGCGCTGATCCGGCAAGGCGTCTACGAGGACATCCCCCCTTCCGCTGCGTAGGGATCTGCATGCGGCCTCCTTCCGCACCTTGGTCGATTCCGGCGCCTACCCCGCAGAAGCAGCCGAACACGCGGTGGCTGCTCATCTGGCCGGCGACCCTGGGGCGGTGGCCAGCGTGGCGCGCGCCGGGCGGGCAGCGCTGCGGGTGGGCGCGGTCCGCGCGGCCCGCCAGCACCTGGCCGACGGGATGCGGCTGGCGGGTGAAGCCGCGCCGGTGGAGCTGCTGTTCGCACTGCTCCTTGCCGCGATGGCGTGGATCGAATGCCTGTGCCGGCTGGGCCGGCTCGACGAAGCCATGCCCGCGGTCGAGCGACTCATCGATCTCGTCGAGCTGTTCCCGTAAGGATCCCCGCTCGCTGTCACCTACCGAGCATTGGTCCTGCTCGAGCGCGGGCAGCTGGAGCAAGCGGCGCTGTGCTGCGCGCAATTGCCGGCCCAGATTCACCATGACCGCTACAGCCTGCATCGCACCGATGGCCTGCAGCTTCACGTACGGGGTGTCCTCGCCCTGCGGCAAGGTGATGCCGCCACCGCATGCGCGCTGTTCGCTCAGCTCGAGGAAAGGGCCGACCGTAGCGGCGAAGCCGACCCGTCGTTCGTGCCCTGGGCGGCCGACGCCCTCACCGCGTACCTTGCCTGTGGCCAGGACACCGACGCGCGGCATGTCATCGACTGGGTCACGCAACGCGCCGTTGCCCTGCCCACCCGATGGCCGAAGATCGTCGTAACCACTGGGCAGGCCGCGATCGCCGAGCGCACCGGCGACCGAGCGCGCGGACAGCTGCTTCGTCGAAGCCCTGGAGCAGCACGGCGAGCTGCCGATGCCGCTGGCCCGTCAACGACGCTGACCGACTACGGCGTTTTCTTGAGTCGTGGGGGCGACCGCGATCGGGCCCGTGCACTACCGGGTCAGGCGGTGCAGATCGCCGAGACGTGTGGAGCCGGCTGGCATGCCAGGCGCGCCCGAGCCGAATGGCGACGAGCCGGCGGGCGGACCCGCACCCGCAAGGCCCACACAAGCTAGCCGCCATTGCCGCGCTTGACATCCGTTGATGCGCTCTGTCACCATCGAAGTTCTGCTGAGTAATTCAATAACACCGATTTTGATAACACAGCGTGAAAGTTATCTAGTCAGCGGAGGTCGACCATGGTCGTTACCGGCGATCGACAGGATCATGTTGCCGGCGGGACGTTCCGTCAGTCGACATCCGACGAATCAAGCCGGCGTATACCGCAAACGCGCAAGCCGTGGGTGACACCAGCCTGGCAGCGGCTGGACACGCCCATGGAAGTCACGATGTACGCAGCTCAACGCTAGAACTCACCAGCACATCCGGCAGATGCGCATCCGCATCCTCGGTTCTGCTGCCGGCGGTGGCGTACAACAATGGAACTGCGGATGCGTGGTCTGTGTCGGTGCGCGGTCAGGATCGCGCCCGGTGGCAAGGCGACTGTCATCCACAATTGCCGTCGGCGACGGCAGTGGCGGATTGTTCTTGGGTAACTCCGGGCCCGATCTCGATGTCGCGCTGCGCGAGTGCCCGCCATTATGGCCCGGGCCCGACGATTCCACGGCGCCGATACACGGAATTTTTCTCACCGATGCCGAGCTTGACCACACGTTGGGATTGTTATCGCTTCGTCAGGCCCGCGAGCTGCACGTATACGGTACCGCGGCGGTACGTATTCTGCTTTCCCAGTGTGCGGTGCTGCCGACATTGGAAAGCTATACGGTAGTGCATTGGCACGAGGCGCGGCCAGGTGAACGGTTCGCGCTGCACTACCGAGACGGCACGCCGTCGCCGGTATGGTGCGAACCCTTCGATGCCACCAGCGGTCGGCTGTCCCGTTACGCTCGCGCCCATTACCCGCCGGGCAGTGCGCCAAGCTCCGGCGTGGTCGTCGGGTACCGGATCGGCGACGCGCGCACCAATCGGGTCGCGGTGTTCCTGCCGTCGGTGGCGGCGCTCGACCAGCGGCTTCTCCAGTACCTGCGCCGAGCCCAGCTCATCCTGGTCGATGACACCTTCTGGACCGACGACGAGCTGCATCGCCGCCAGCGCGGCAGTGCAACAGCCCGATCGATGGGTCACCAGCCCGTCGACGGTGTGGACGGGAGCCTACAGCTACTTCGCCGGCGGACCGATACCCATATCGTCTACACCCACCTCAACAACACTAATCCGATACTGTTCGAAGAGGGCGCACCTCGCTGTCGCCGGCGCAACAGTTGCACATGACGGTGCCGAATTCGAACTGTAGACAGGGAGCTCCCGATGAGCGAAGTCCGGCCGTTGCGCAGTCGTGACGAGTTCGAAGGAATGCTGCGCGCCGCCGAACGCAATTACTGGGACAAGCATCCCTTCCACCAGCGGATGGACGCCGGGGAGCTCGATCCGGCTGACTTGCGGGCCTGGGTGGCCAACCGGTGGTATTACCAACAAAGCCTGCCGCAGAAAGACGCCGCCATCATCGCAAACTGCCCGCTAGCCGAAATCCGCCGGCGCTGGCTGCCGCGAATCAGCTACCACGAGGGTACCACGGACAGCGGTGGTGGCTGTGCTCGGTGGTTACTGTTGGCTGAGGCGGTCGGATTGAGCCGGGCGGAAGTCACGGACGAACGGCACGTATTACCAGCTGTGCGCTTCGCCGTCGATTCCTACCTGACCTTTGCCCGGACGCGGCCATGGGTCGAAGGTATCGCGTCATCGCTGACCGAATTGTTCGCCCCGCAGGCGATGGCCACCCGTACGGCAGCGCTGAGACGCCACTACACCTGGCTCAACCATGAGGCGTTGGCATATTTCGATGGCCGGATAACGCGGGCCCGGAAAGAATGCGCCGACGCGTTGGATATCGTGTTGACGTACTGCACGTCGGCAGAAAGCCAGGATGCGGCCGCGGGCGCGTTGGATTTCAAGACTGACGTGTTGTGGAGCATGCTCGACGCGATCGAGCATTCCCGGTCGGCGCTTCGATGACAGCAGCGTTGTCGCCCACCGACCGGCCACGGCTGCGCCGCGGGGTGCGGACCGGCACCGACCCGCTCAGCGACCGCTCGATCCTGCTGTTTCCCGAGGGCATCCTGTTCCTGAATGAGACCGCAGCTGCCGTGATCCACCACTGCGACGGTAACCGTACGGTCGCCGACGTCGTGCACGCGATCGGCGCGGTATACGACGGCGTGGCCTGCGAGGACGTCATGTCATTGGTGCAGGACCTGCTCGGGCAGCGGCTGATGGTGGTCGACCGTGGATAGGCCGCTGGGCCTGCTCGCCGAGCTGACCTACCGATGCCCGCTGCACTGCCCGTACTGTTCCAATCCGGTCGCCGTTGCCGATTCGGCGGAGTTGGCGCTACCCGAGTGGTTGCGCGTGCTGGAGCAGGCGCGTGAGCTCGGGGTGCTGCAACTGCACCTGTCCGGAGGAGAGCCGCTGGCGCGGCCGGACCTGACCCCGCTCGTCGCGGCCGCTCGCGGGTTGGGTTTGTACGTCAACCTGGTCACCAGCGGGGTGGGCCTCGACGAGCCGCGGGCCAGCGAGCTAGCGCAGGCCGGACTCGATCACGTCCAGCTCAGCTTTCAGGATGCCGACCGCGCCGCGGCCGACGAGACGGCGGGTGCGCGGGTCTTCGGCCACAAGATGGCCGCTGCGGCAGCGATCAAGGCATTGGGACTGCCGCTGACGATCAACGTCGTGCTGCACCGGGCGAACATCGGACGGATCGAAGCGATCGCCGATCTGGCCGCCACGCTCGGCGCGGACCGGCTCGAGCTCGCGCACACCCAGTACTACGGCTGGGCGCTGCTCAACCGGTCAGCGTTGCTGCCGACGCGCGAGCAGGTCCGCGCCGCCGAGCAGGCCGTCGCACAGGCGCGGACGGTTCACGGCGACACGCTGGAGATCGTGTACGTCGTCGCCGACTACTACGAGCCGTACCCCAAGCCGTGTATGCACGGGTGGGGCCGGCGCCACATCATCATCGCACCGGACGGCCGGGCGCTACCTTGCCCGGCGGCCGCGCAGATCGTCGGGCTCGGTATCGACAATGTGCGTGATCGCTCCCTTGGGGAGATCTGGCAGCATTCGGCCGCCTTCACCCGGTTTCGGGGCGAACGGTGGATGTCGGAGCCCTGCCGTAACTGCCCGCGCAGAACGATCGATTTCGGCGGCTGCCGCTGCCAGGCGTTCGCGCTGACCGGGGATGCGGCGCGGGCGGACCCGGTATGCCAGCTCTCGCCCGACCGTCACCTGATCGACGCCGCCCTGCATAGCGCCGGACTCCCGCACTCGCCGTTGCGGCTGCGGTCGAATCCGCGTGTCATTTGAGAATGTTCACCGCCCTGGCGATCACCAGTACCAGGGTTACCAGCGACACCAGCGATTGGGCCATCATCGTCACCTTGGCCCACCGCGACAGCGGCATCACATCAGTAGGGCTGAACGCGGTGGCGTTGGTGAAGGAGAGATACAGGCGGCAACGTATGCGCGGGTACCGGCTCGCCTCGCTCACCCGAGCTGCTCATCACGCCGTCCACCTTGCCGTGCGGTCGGCGGCGTCACCAACGTGGTCGGCGATGTCTATTCGGTGCAAACTCGTTAACCCGGCGGGCAGCGCCGGTGGCGGCCGCAGCGACCAGCGTCTCGCCGCGAGGGTAGGTCAGGCTGGGGGCCGGCTGGCGCCGGTGCCGCGTGGCGCGCACCTCCGTGGACGCTGCCCGCGCGCCGATCGTCGCGAGCAGCAGCGTGGCGGCAGCCTGCCCGAGCATGCCTGGTGCGAGCGTCGGTGCCGGTCCGACTGTCCTCGTGATCGCGTACCACCAACGCAACCATGGGGACAGCACGTCCCAGGTGTCGGCGAAACGCTGGTCCAGTGGCCCGGAGTCGTAGTTGACCAGCGCATGCTCGAGCACGCCGAACAGCGACGTGACGAGCACGAGTATCGCCAGCGTGCGCACCAGGTGGGCGCAGCCGGGTCGTCCGGTGTGCACCGCCAGTGCGCCCGCGAGCACAACCAGCGCAGCCCACGGCACGAGCTGCATGGCGCCGTTCCAATGTTTCAACGTCGCCAGTTCGAATGCGGTGCCCACGATGCCGAGCGCGGTGAGTGCGGTCAAGCTGGCGCGCAGCAGGTGCAGCGGGTCGGGCCGCCGCGCGTGGCGCACCTGGGTCACGGCAGCAGTACTGACACGATCTGGTCGACGGTCTGGGCAGACGGGTTGTACTTGGCCAGGTTTTCTCGCAGTTTGGCCAAGCCAAGGTCATCGGTGGGGTATGGCCGGTACTCGACGACCTCAGCCGCCCACCTCTTGGGACTCGCAACGCCAGCGGCCTTGAGCGCGGACGCGATGGCGTCTTCGCTCGCCGTGTTGGCCGATATCTTCGGCGTGGTCGAATCCTGGGCGCCCGGTACTGGATCGCTCGGTTCGGCGGCATGGATGTCGGCCGCCAGCCTGACGGGTGAAGCGGTGTGCATGGCAGCGCCGGCGGCCAGCGACACACTAAGGACGGCGGCGCCGATCGCCGCGAGAACAGGTCTGTCTAAGCCAGGCATGATCCTTCTCTTCCGCCAGGGGAGGTGGGTTATTCCGCGGCGCCGCGCGAGGGCACCCTATTGGAGGTAGATCGGGGTCTCGTCGCGTTCTGAGAGAACTGATCAGGCATGGCGCCCATCGGCTGGTTGTGGGCGCCGAGAGACGCTGAGGTTGCTCCAGATGCCGCGCCGATTACTCCATCCGGCCGCAGCCGATGCTCACCCAGCCCACATCACCCGCCCCTCCACCCCGACATGGAGCCATATCGGGGTCGCGACACCGCTATCCACCCCGATATGGCTCCATGTCGGGGTGGATAGCGGGCGGTCAGGCGCGAGCGTAGAAGGCGTACCAGTCGCGGCTGGACGGGCTGAGATAGTGTTCGGGACTGACGCGCTCGCCGGGAAACAGGCGGAATCCGTGCGGTGGACCGTCGGGCGTGGGATGGAAGTAGGCGCCGCTGACCCAGTTCGGATTGATGTCCAGTTCCATACCGCGGACCACCCCACCGGCCTGCAAGATCATTCCCAGGTCGCATACCGACAGGGCTGGTCCACCGACATAGATCTCCGCACCCGACGCGGTGACCCCGAAACCCGAGCGGTGAATGAACGCGGCCTGACCGACGGTATTGCCCCAAAGGGCCGCGCCGCCGCGCTGGCAGGCCGGGTTGACCTGCCCATCGTCGACCAGCGGGATGAGATTCTGGCGCACGCTGACCACGTCTGGGTCCATTCGAACCTCGCGGTTCCAGGCCCCGACGGTGGCCGTGCCATCGGTACGCAGCACCAGGCTGGCGGCACCGTCCACCAGCGGCCGTGCGGTGCGGCCCTGGCTGAAGTAACCGCCGTGGCTGGCGCCGTTGAGCCGGAAGCCACCATTGAACACGGCGAGCACAGTGTGTTGCTCGGCTGCGGACAGGGATGTCTCGGCCAGCGACACGCCGCCTGGATCCTGGAAACCAGGGTGTAACTGACCGCGGACCAGGGTGGGGTCGATCCATATGACGCCCACCAGGAACGAGGTGTGCTCGCGGTCTGGGCGCAGGTGAGCTACTCGCACTGCCGGCCGACCGTGCACCGCCGCCACGGTGATCCATTCGCCTTCACCCGGTAAAGGCGGCATGCCCATCGGTGGATGCAGCGCCGGCGGGGGTAAGCCGGGCGAGCCGAGCGGATCAGACGGTGTTGCCGGTATCACCGCGACTCGGGGGATGCCTCCGAGCGGCGCGCCGCCAGTCCGGGGCGGGTTGTGGTCGTACTGTTGTTTCTCCAGCCACGTGATCAGCCCATCGAAACCATGGTCGCGGCCCCACTCGGCCAGTCGGGCCGCCACGCTGTCGGTGCCCGGCGCGCGCAACGCGCCCACCACCGAGGCGCCCACCACAGTTCCGGCAAGCACCGTCACGACGAGCATGGCCAGCTGCAACCGCCGCCAGCGCCGGCGCCTCGGCCGGCTGCGCTCGTCGTGCTGGTTGTCTGCGGCGGCGCGGGTAGGCGTGGAGATCATCACCTTTCTCCTCAACCCCCGACCCGCCGCTTGAACCACCCGCCGGGAAAGCACCTTAACGCTCGGCCGGTTGCTGGAATCGATCGTCCCTACGCCAGAGAAAGCGACACACCGTACGTGAAAGTGCGACACGCCGTGCGTGTGCGCGCGACACACCGTGCGTGCGGGAAGGGACACGCCGGAGGAGTGACGATTGCTTGGGTTTGCCGTCCTCGCAGGGGGGGTATCCGTCGCTTGCCCCAAATCGATGCCACTGACCGATCGACCGCTAGGACGGTGTTGGAGATGGCGGACACCCGACGACTTCCGAAGCCGGTCGCGCACGAGTGGGACTGGCAGCTCAAAGGCTCCTGCCAGGGGCTCAACAGCAGCATTTTCTTCCATCCAGATGGGGAACGGGGTTCAGCGCGCTCCCGCCGCGCCGACCGCGCCAAGGCAATCTGCCAACGCTGCCCGGTCCTGGATCAATGCCGCCGCTACGCGCTGGCCGCACGGGAGCCTTACGGCGTGTGGGGTGGCTTGACAGAGGAAGAGCGCCGGGAACTGTGGACCGGCCAACGTAAGCTGCTGGTGGGCTGATCATCAACGCGAAACAGATCCTGCAGACCCGGAGGCGCGCACCGCTGAGACCATGAGCCCTGACTAGGAGGGCTGCATGGAGCAGGTGGTGATTGTCGGTGCTGGGCTGGGCGGGCTGCGCACCGTCGAGTCTTTGCGCGCGAAGGGGTTTTCCGGCGGTATCACCCTCGTCGGCGACGAGCCGCATGAACCTTATGACCGGCCCCCGCTGTCGAAGCAGCTTCTCGCTGGGGCGTGGTCCGAGGACCGGATATTACTGCACCGCGGTGAATTGGCCGATCTCGGTATTGAGTTGCACCTGGGCCGGTCGGCGATCGGCGTCGACCGGCAAGCCGTGCACCTCGACGACGGCAGCCGGCTGCCGTACCACGCGCTGGTTGTGGCGACCGGAGTCCGGCCGCGGAGACTACCCGGTCAGCCCGATCATCCAGAACTTCATGTCCTGCGCACGCTGGAGGATTGCCGAGCGATACGGAACTCGATGTCCCGGGCCCACTCCCTGCTCGTCATCGGGGCCGGCTTCATCGGTGCCGAGGTCGCGGCGACTGCACGCACGGCGGGCCTAGAGGTGACCATGTTAGAGGCGCTGCCGGTACCGTTCGCCCGTGTTCTCGGCGAGCAGATGGGCCGGTTGTGCGCTCAGCTGCAGACTGACCACGGGGTCACAATGCGCTGTGGAGACCCGCTGGTGGGCTTCGCCGACAGCGACAATGGGGTCGCCGCTCAGCTCGCCGATGGCAGCACGGTGCGGGCCGACTGCGGCGTGGTCGGGGTGGGCACCGTGATCGACGACGGGTGGCTCGCTGGGCTCGAGGTATCCACCAAGGGCGGGCTGCTGTGCGATAGCGCCGGGCTGGTCGAGGGCACCACCAACGTCTACGCGGTGGGCGACATCGCCGCCTGGCGGCATCCCACAATCGGGGACCGGCCGCGGATCGAACACTGGACGTCGGCCACCGAGCAGGCCGCGGTCGTCGCGCAACGACTGGCCGGCAAGCCGATCACCCACCAAGCCGACACCATGCCGTACTTCTGGTCCGACCAGTACGGGCTGACACTGCAGCTGATCGGGCGCTGCGATCTGGCGACGTCCGTCGAGGTGCTGCACGACCCAGGGGTAATAAAAGGCACGGTTGCCGGCTATTTCGCCGGCGACCATCTCGTCGCAGTGCTGGCTTTTCACGCGCCGAGGTTGCTCAATCGCTACCGCAAACTGGTGGCCGCCGGTGCCGGCAGGCACGAAGTCTGGTCAGCCGCGGTCGAGCTCGCCTCCCGCTAACCATTCCGCGCTCCTCATCCTATGGTTCCCGGCCGGTTGCAGCCGCCACTTCGGCGGCGAGGGCTTCGATGCCGGACTGGTTTCGAAGTGGTAGCTCCTCCAGGAAAAGCAAGACCACAAAAGCCACACACATCACCGCGGCCGCCGCGATGAACACTCCATCCATCGCGTTGGCGAATCCCACCAAAAATGGGCGAGCCAAGCGGGGGTCGATGTGCCGCAGAAAAGATGAGTCCTGCAGCACGCCACCGGCATTAGCGGCTCGACCGGCCCGCACTGCCTGCAGGACGACATCGTTCGCCGGGTCGGATCGTATTGCTGGATCGGCGACTGCGGACTGGAATTCGGGCGTACCCGCGGTAGCGCGGAATGCGTTGGAAATCTTGTTGCCGGCAGTTGAGAACAAAATCGACAAGAACACCGCGACGCCCAACGCGCCGCCCATCTGGCGGAAGAACGTCGCCGAAGCGGTGGCCACTCCCATGTCCCGCGGTGGTACAGCATTTTGCACAGCCATGATCAGTGTCTGCATGCAACCACCCAGCCCGAGGCCGAACACCACCATGTAGATGTCGACCTCCACCAGCGAGGTATCAATGCCCAGGCGAAAGGACAGCATCAGCAGGGCGACGGTCATCAACGCGGTACCCGATACGGGGAAAATTTTGTACCGGCCGGTGCGGGAGGTCAGCTGCCCGGAGACCACCGAGCTGACCATGATTCCTGCCATCAGCGGCAGCAACAGCAGGCCGGACTCGGTCGGTGAGGCATTCTTCACAATCTGCAGGTAGAGCGGGAGGAGGATGAGACCGCCGAACATGCCCATTCCCACGGCGAGGGCCGTGGCCGAGGCGACGCTGAACACGCCGTTGTGGAACAGCCGCAGCGGGAGCAACGCCTCCGCACCGAACCGTCGCTCGATGGCCACGAATCCGACAACCCCGGCCGCGCCGACCAGGTAACAGCCAATCGCGGCTGCCGAACCCCAACCCCAATCCCGGCCCTGCTCGGCGACCAGCAGAACAGGTATGACCGCAACGGTCAGAGCCAGCGCGCCGGGCCAGTCGATGCATGACTTGCGACGGCTGTGCGGGATGTTGAGCACCTTGGCCACCACAACCAGCGCGGCCGCCGCGATCGGGACATTGACCAGGAAGACCCACCGCCAACCGGCGATGCTCAAGATTGAGTCGGTGCCGGCGAACGCACCGCCCACCAGCGGGCCAATCACGCTCGCGGTGCCGAACACAGCAAGGAAATAGCCCTGATAGCGAGCTCGTTCGCGCGGCGGCACGAGGTCACCGATGATCGCAAACGCCAGCGACATCAACCCGCCCGCTCCCAGGCCCTGCACTGCGCGAAAGACCGCCAGCTCGTACATCGACGTGGAAATCGTGCACAACATCGAGCCAAGGATGAAGATCGAGATGGCGGTGAGGAAGTAAGGCTTACGGCCGTAGAGATCCGACAACTTGCCGTACAACGGGGTGGAGATGGTCGAGGCGATCAGATATCCGGTCGTCGCCCAGGCCTGTAGATCCAGGCCGTGCAGGTCATCGGCGATGGTCCGAATCGCGGTAGACACGATCGTCTGGTCCAGCGCTGCCAGCAGCATGCCCAGCATCAAGCCACCGAGCACGGTCAGGATCTCCCGGTGGGTGAATCCCGCGGCCGTGCGCGGCGGCGAGTTCTGGTGAGGCTCCGGCTCCACCGCCACGGTGCGGTTCGTCAACTGCGGCCCTTCCTTTCCGGCCTGCACGGTGTGCTCCGCCGGGCGGTCAGTGTGGGCTTGGCAGTGTCGACCGGGCAGGCAATGCTTGCGCTATACATTTATATGTATAGCACAAGCATGCACACCTGGCCGCTATTGCGCAACCTAAATACGGTGCCGCCTACGCCGGCGTCGCACGCTGCGCGAGCGCGGAGAGTCGGCCACCTGCTTCTGCTTCCAAAACTGGCCCCCCACGCCGCCGGCAGGGTCAGCCACACCGCCGGCAGACGTTTCAGACAGCGGTCGCGGTGCTGCAGAGATCGCTCAGCTCGTGGGTTTGCAGCGGGTGCCCTCGGCCGGCAGGTTCAGGTCGGCGAGGTAACTGATTCCGGCTCGGTCGACGCAGCTGTCACCCTGCAGGAAGGCGGTGTGCTGGGTGCCTTCATAGGTCAGCAAGCGGGCATTGATGTCCTTGGCGAGGTTGACGCCGGCCTGGTAGGGCGTCGCCGGATCCTGCGTCGTAGAAATCACCATCACCGGAGGCAGTCCAGGGGTGTGTGGAACGTGCGGTCCGCCGGTGGGCGGTACGGGCCAGAACGCGCAGTTGTCCAGAGCCGGCGAGGGTGGTTGCCCGGTGTCGAGGAAGGGCGCCACCTTCCGGTACTGGGCATCGACGTCGCGAGCCACGTTGCGGTCCTTGATGGGCGGATTATCGACGCAGAGGACGGACTGGAAGACATCCATCTCGGTGGAGTAGGTACCGTCCTGCGCGCGTCCGTAGTAAATATCGGCAAGGCGCATCAAGGTATCCCCCTGACCCTGTGCCAGTTCCAGCAAGCCGCGGTTCAGTGTCGGCCACAGGTCGGACAGGTACAACGCTTGCACCGTGCCGATCGTGGCGTCGGTGTAGGAAAGCTTGCGCCCGTCGGCTACCGTGGCCGGTCGGTTGATCAGCGGGCGGACCAGCGCCTGGAATCTGCCGACAGCCTGATCCTTGTCCTGCCCTAAACCACAATCAGGGCGAGGCGCGCACCAAGCGGCGAATGCGTCGAAGGCTTTCTGGAATCCTCGGCCCTGGTCGATGAGCTGCGCAATCGGATCCTGCGCGGGATCGACAGCGCCATCGAGGATCATCGCCCGGACATTTTTGGGGAAGGCTTCAGCGTAGCTGGCGCCGATGCGGGTGCCGTACGAGTAACCGAGATAGGTCAACTTCTCATCACCGAGGGCGGATCGCATGACATCCATGTCGCGAACTACCTCGCGGGTGCCGATATTTGCGAGTACGTCCTTGCCGGTACGGTTGACGCATCCTTGGTCGTCGGCCTTTTCCTGATTCTCCGTCCGCTCCACGCCGGCCGGCGAGGTGTCGACATTGAGATTCATCAGACGCTCAGCGTCGCGTTCCGCCGGCGTCCGGCAGACCACCTGTGGTTCGCTGGAGCCAACACCGCGCGGGTCGAAGCCGACGAAATCGAAACGCCGTCCGATGTCATTGTTCGCGATCTCCTCGGCGAGGCTGGCGGCAGTGCTCATGCCGGACCCGCCGGGACCACCGGGGTTGATCGCCAAGGAGCCGACCCGGTGCGCTGGGTCCGAGGCGGGCCGCCGCAGCAGGCCGATCTTGATTACCCGGCCGTTAGGATTGGCATAGTCCAGTGGCACGGTCAAGTAGGCGCATTGCAGACCGGGGTCGGCGTAGGCCTTCTTGTCGCGGGGAGTGGTGGCGAATGAGGAGCACCCCGTCCAGGACAGGCTCTGGCCGTAGAACCGTTCCAACCCCGTAGGAACCGCGCCGGCAGGTCCGTGCTGCGCGGTGTGGCCGGTAGCGGCGGACGTACACGCCAAGGTTACGGACGCCACCCCCACGAGCACAGCACCGGCGGACAGCCAACGACCACGTTCCATACCAGACCCCTCCGTCAGCCGCTGTTCGCCGCACCGCAATGATCACACGGCGCTACCGGACCCCATCGTGGGGTGAGCTTACTCATGGACCCGACCGAGCACGCCCAACAGGCAGTCCTTTATCTGCGGGCGCCCGGCGGCGACGAGAGTGAACGTCGCCTCCCTCACCAGCCGCTGGGCATGCTGCCGGGCGAGGATCCCGGTGCTGCCCACCGTCACCACGAGTGCACCGGCGCTGCGGTAGGCCAGCTCAGCGGCTGCGGCCCGGGCCGCCGGCAGCGTCGCCGGCTCGTCGAGCCCGCCATCGAGTCGGGTACGGACCACATCCTGCTGAGCCCGTAGCAGCCGCGCGATCTCGGCTTGCCCGGCCGCGCCGGTCATGCGGATGCACCGGGTGGTGACTCCCATCGCGAAGCAGCCGTTCAGTCGCGCATTGATGTGTTGGTTGGCAAGGAAGTCCCGGTGCGAGATCTCCCCGGTGACCTTCTCATCGGGGAGGAGATAATCCGTGAAGTGCAGCCGGACGGTATTGCTGCCTTGGGCGGCCACCATGTGCAGCTGTTCGACTGTGACGCCCGCTGCGACCGCGGCGTCGATCACACCACTGATGATCGTACCCCCGGACTCCCCGGACTCCCCCGCTGCGATGGCCGTGTTGCGGGCCGAGACCAGCAGCAAATCCACGATGCCCCATCCGGTGACGAACGGCGCCTCGCCGTTGAGCAGCCAGCCGCCGTGCGTGGCAGTGGCCCACAAGCGTGGTGGCTGCGGGATCGCGCCGGCGTACGCGACCCCGCCACGAATCTCGCCGCGAATGGCCGCGCCCAGGTATTTGTCCCGCAATTCCTCGTTCACCGTGCGTATCAAGGCACGCACCACACCGTGGTGCTGGATCCAGGTGAAAGTCGTGGTGAGACATCCGCTCGACAACGTCTCCACGATCCCGACCAGTGACGGGAAGTCGACTTCGACGCTACCCGATGCCCCTCCGGCCGCCAGACCGTAAAAGCCCTGCTCGGCGAGCAGGTCGAAATGACTGGGTGGGATCGCTGCTTGGGCGTCGACGTCGAGAGCCGCCGGGAAAAACACCTCCTCTGCGATCGTGTGGGCCCGCTGCTGCATGCTCGCCACCCGTTCCACGCTACCGTGCAGCCGCGTTGGCATTACTCACTCTCCGGACCCCTCACCGGCGACGACGTCGACTTGCGCCCTAACATCGGCCTGTGACCCTTGACGCCACCGCGCTGCTAGCTCACGCGCACCGCCCGGCTGCCGAGCTCACCCGGCGCGATGTGGCCCGGTTAATGCTCAGCGTGCCTTCGACAGAAGCACTGGCGGCGATGCCGGCGTTGCGCCGGGAGCTGCTGGCCGCGCGCAACCCGCTGTCGGCCGCGTTCTGGGAGTCGGCCGAATCCGTACTGGGACGGATTGCCCGCGGCACCGCCACCGTCGGCGAGGTGCATGGTTGGCTGGAGGCGACCGGGACGGAACCCACCGCGATCATCGGGCTGCATGTGTGGGAGGAGGAGCCGGCGCGCACGCCACTCAGCCATGAGATGCACGACCTGCTCGTCGCGCACCTCGAGGAGCGTCTCGCCGTCGGAGACATCCACCCCGACCAGCTGCTCACCGCCGATCCAGTGGCATTGCGGCAGTACCGGGCCCTGCAGGAGCGTTGGCTGAGCTCGCCTCTGCCCGACGGGCGGGTGCCCATGGACGAGTTGCTCGACGAGGCTGATGAAGACCTCTTCGCCGAGTGGGATGCTGCCGAGCAGGCCGCTCTCGACGAACTCCGCGACATTCTGGCCGACGTCGGCGGCCGTCCCCGGCCGGACCGGGAGCTCGCCATTGCCTGCCGGAACCTGCGCATCGCGTTGCGGCGTGGAGGATGGCCGGCCGATCTGCTACGGGCCGGCGGTGGCGTGGACCCGAACGATCTGGATCCCGACGACCAGCAACTGTGGCTACAGTTGTCCGCTGGTGTGATCCGTCCAGTGGACGACCCGCCGGACGAGATTCCGCTCGATGACCTGTCCGCCACCGCTTTAGACCATGAGGAATGGCTGTGGGCGGTGGAGGCGCTGGCTCGCGGGGGCCCCGGAACTAGCGCATCCGCCGAAGACCTGGCCAGGTTCACGGCGGGCGCCAGTGACAACGGTGACGGCAGTGACGACTGTGACGTGTTGGCCGACTGGTTCAGACCGGTGGTGCAGCTTTGGCAGCTGCTGGGCGCCCTGGACGAGCGTGAACGGCTCACCGCACTGGGCTGGTGGGGCCTGCCCGAAGCGCTCATTCAGGCCTGGTCGTCTCCCGCCACCCCCGATTCAGCGGGCGCTGTGCGGTTACGACCGGTCGAGTAACCACGCTGAGCCCGCTGAGTGCGAGAAGATCAGTAGCGCCAGCGGTGGGCGGCGACGATGTCGTCGAGTGATCGGTCGGCGGCCCACGCCGCATCCGAGCGGCGTACCGCGAGGAAAGCGCCTAGCAGGGGTTCGCCGAGGATTTCGGTGAGCCGCTTGTTGCCGGTGAGCGCCTCTTCCTGCTCGGCCGGTGTGGTCGGCAGGCGGGTCACGCCGCGGGCGGCGCGGTCCTGCTCACTCCACCCGCCCGGATCCGCCTGAATCGGCTCGCCGGGATCGGCGCCATCACGTAACCCGGCCAGGCCGACCGCGATCACCGCGGCCAGCGCGAGATAGGGGTTGGCGGACGCATCGGAAACCTTGAGCTCGACATTGGCGTGATCGGCACCGAGCAGTGTCGAGCCCAGGACGTAGCGCAGCGGAGCCTCGCGGTTCTCCACTCCCCAGAACTGGTAAGCGCTGGAGAAGTAGCCGGGGCGCAACCGGGCCAGCGACGGCACGCTCGGCGCGGTGACCGCGGCCAACGCCCGGAGGTCGCGCAGCAAACCGCCCAGCCAACCTGCACCCTCGGGGCCGGGCCGGCTGTCGTCAGCCGTGTCACTGGCCAGCAGATTTCGCCCATCGCGCCATACCGAGGTGTGCACGTGCCAGCCGTTGCCTATCCCCGCCGCCGTGAACAGCGGCGCGAAGCAGGCCCGCAGACCATGCGTCCGGGCCGCGGCATGGATGGTCTGGCGGGTCAGCAACTGCCGGTCGGCGGCGGTGATCGAGTCGGATGCGACGATGCTGAGTTCTACCTGCGCCGGCCCGTACTCGGCGTGCAGCTGATTGACCGGTACCCCGTTGGCCGCCAGGTCGGCCAGCAGATCGGCGACGAACTCGTCCACCGCCAGCAACGCGTGCGGGCTGTAGGCCGGAGCCTGATACGCCAATCGGGGCTCCCCGCCGTTGGTGAAGTCGCTGGCGGTGGTGAGCACGAACTCCATCTCGTAGCCGGCTTTGATCTGCAGGCCTTCCGTCGCCGCGGCGTGGACTTGCGCTTCGAGGACGGATCTGGGGTCGTATGGCCAGGGCGAACCATCCACGGCAAGGAGGCGCCCGGGCGACCACGCCAGCGCAGGCTGACCCGCCAGCCGGGTGAAACCACGCAGGTCCGGTACCAGCCGGACATCACCAGAGGGAGTGGACAGGCCCTCATGGGCGTAGGTGATGTTGTCGTGGGTGTCGAACACGGCGTATACGGTGGAGACTCCGATCCCGCGTTCGGCGACCTGAGGTAACGACGCGACCGGCACCGTCCGCGAGCGAGGTATCCCGTTGTAGTCCGCCCAGGCGATGGTGACCCCGACGACACCGCCCGCCTCCAGATCCAACGCCAGCGCTGCTGCATCCACCATGGTCTTGCCTCCCGGCCTCACCCGATCATGCTTGAGGTCAGGCTAGCGCGCAGCGACGACCGCCAATGCGACGGCGAGGATGCCTGCCGCCTCCAAGGGATGCGGCAGCTGGCGCAAGACCAGGAACCCGACCACCGACGCCGCCGCCGGCAGCAGCGCGAGCAACAAAGCGAACTGGGAATGGTCGATCCGGCGCAGCACGATCTGGTCCAAGGCGTAGGGCAGCACCGTGGACAGCAGTCCCACGCCGGCGGCCGGCACGAGCAGATTCGGCGAACCCCATGCCGGTGCGGTGCCCGCAGCCAGCGGGCACAGCAGCGCCGCAGCGAGGGCGAAACCGACCGTCATGTCATCCAGACCGCTGCCGCCGCGGGCCACCCACTTGCCGAGCACGATGTACCCCGCCCACATCAGCGCGGCCAACAGCGCCAGCAGCAATCCCGTACGGCTGCCGGCCAGGCGGACGTCGGCGATGAGGGTCACCCCGGTCGCGGCCAGTACCAGCGCGGCGATGTCACGGGCTCGGCGCAAGCCCAGCGCGGCCACCACAACCGGCCCGCAGAACTCCACCGCGACCGCAGTACCCAGTGGCAGGCGGGCGATCGCCTCGTAGAACGCGACGTTCATCAACCCGGTCACCAGCCCGAAGCAACCCGCAAGAATCAGCCGGCGGCCACGCCAGGCCGCGCGGTCCGGTCGCCGCCAGACCAGCAGGACCAGCGCGGCGACCAGCATCCGCAACCAGGCCACCCCGCCGGGCTGAGCAGCTCGAACAGGCCCACGGCCAGCGCGGCACCGAGGTACGTCGAGCACCCGCCGGCCACGAAGAGCAGCGGTGCGGGGACACCCCGATGCACCCGGTCGAGCAACGCGCCCATCTACTTGATCCTGACTCACCCTTGCGCGTTGGCGCTCCCGAGTGCGGTACTAGCTCCAGACACCTTGACCCATCGGGAACACATCAAGCACCGCGATCGTCTGCACAACAGTGGGGTCCTGCGATTCGATGTCCGAGTTGACGGGTACATCCCGTGAGTGGCTGGAGACAGTTCGACCGAATCTGGTCGTACTGGCCTGGCCGGACGGAAGGAGAAGTCATGACCAGCACGCTTGCCCGCCCTGAGTTGGCCGCTTCCGACCGTTGCGATCGGTGCGGCGCCGCCGCACGTGTCCGGGCAGTCCTGCCGTCCGGTGGTGAACTGCTGTTCTGCCATCACCACGCCCGTCAGCACTCGTCGAAGCTGAAGGAACTCGAGGCGGACATCCAGGCCAGCGAGGCCTAGGACTCGTGGTGTGCCTCAGCACGCCTACTGGGAACGCAAGTAGGTGATGCGCTGTTCAAGTTGCTCCACCGTGGCCATCGCGGTGGGCGGTCCGCCGCATGCCGTGCGGACCTCCTGGTGGATGGCCCCGTGTGGCCGGCCGGTCCGGTGATGCGCCATTGCCACCAGCGTGTTGAGTTCCCTACGGAGCTCACTGAGACGTTCCCGCATCGTCGGCGGGCGAGCCTGGCCGGAGGCCCCGACCGAATGATCCTTCGAGCGCGCCGTCGCTCGGGCGAGTTGCTGTTGCTGACGGCGCCGCAGCAGAGCTCGCATCTGGTCCGGTTCCAGTAGTCCTGGCAATCCGAGGTAATCCTGCTCATCCTCAGTGGTGGCGAAGGCAGCCGTCCCGAAGCATGCACCGTCGTAGATCACCTGGTCCAGCTCTGCACTAGCCCCTAGCGCGGTGAACGCGCGCTCCTGCTCGGCGGGTTCGTCGCGCTGCGAGTTGGCCTGCGCCAGCGCCTCGTCGTCCCAGCCGTCCTCATCCCGGTGCGGCGCACCGAGCACGTGATCGCGCTGCTGCTCGAGTTCACTGGCCAGCTGGAGCAACGCGGGCACGCTGGGCAGGAACACCGTGGCCGTCTCGCCCGGCCGCCTGGACCGGACGAACCGGCCCACCGCCTGCGCGAAGTACAGCGGAGTGGCTGCCGAGGTCGCGTAAACCCCCACTGCCAGCCGCGGTACGTCGACACCCTCGGAGACCATCCGGACCGCAACCATCCAATGCTCGTCGGAGCCGGCGAATGCGGCGATCCTCCTCGGCGCGGACGGGTCGTCGGATAGCACCAGCGCCGGTTGGCGACCAGTGACGGTGCGCAGGATTGCGGCGTAGGCCCGGGCGGCGGTGTGGTCGGTGGCGATCACCAGGCCGGCCGCGTCCGGCAACGCGCCGCTACGGAGCTGAGCCAGCCTGGTGTTCGCGGCGGTAATGACCGCCGGGATCCACTCCCCCGCCGGGTCCAGCGCAGTGCGCCATGCCCGGGCGGTGTGCTCGGCGGTGAGCGGCTCCCCCAGGCGCGCCGAGTACTCGTCTCCGGCGCTGGTCCGCCACCGGGCCTCGCCGGAGTAGGCGAGAAACATCACCGGGCGCACCACCCCGTCGGCCAGCGCCTCGGGGTAGCCGTAGGAGTGATCGGCGGCGGAACGCAGCGCGCCGGCGCCGTCGGGTTCGTAGCTGATGAACGGAATCGGTGTGTCGTCGCTGCGGAACGGGGTGCCGGTCAGGGCCAGCCGGCGCGCCGCGGGGGTGAACGCCTCACGCACCCCGTCGCCCCAGCTTTTGGAATCTCCGGCGTGGTGAATCTCGTCGAGCA
This sequence comes from Pseudonocardiaceae bacterium, assembly GCA_036378735.1. Classification (GTDB taxonomy): domain Bacteria; phylum Actinomycetota; class Actinomycetes; order Mycobacteriales; family Pseudonocardiaceae. Next base: position 23,572 of record DASUVX010000007.1, read on the forward strand.
CCACCAGCGTGCGCCATCGCTCGGTACGGCTGCGGTGCAGCGCCGGATGCGCCGCGACCTGCGCGTAGGTGAGTGCCACCCCCTGGTAGTCAGGAGAGGTCGCGCCCACCGAGTTGCGAAACTCCGGGTCCAGCGCGAGGCCGACTTCAATGGCTGCCGCGGCCCACTGGTGCTTGAGGTGCTCGGTGGGGGTGACCACGGTCACCGCCTGCACAGTGCGGTCGGCCAGCAGCTCGTCCGCGACTCGTAACGCGAAGGTCGTCTTGCCGGCACCGGGCGTGGCTACGGCGAGAAAGTCTTGCGGTGCACTGGCCAGGTACCGGGCCAGCGCTCTGCGCTGCCAGGCGCGCAGCGGCCGCATGGTGCGCTCCCTCCGGTCGCTGCACTCGTGGATGGGCCAACAGTCTCTCCGACACTTTCTGCGACTTCCGAGCGGGTCGCGCTTCGCCCGACCCGGCCATGCAGCATCCTGGACGGTGATATGGATGCCTCGGCCGACTCCACCGCCAGCGGCGCCGACGCGGGCGCCGCTACGGGCGCCGCCGCAGATCAGGCTCGGCGGTGGCCGCTGCGCCTGATCTCCCGAACCGCTGCCAAGGCGTGGGATGACAGCTTCGTGTCGATGTCGGCCCAGGCGGCGTTCTGGATGACGCTGTCGCTGCCGCCCCTGCTGTTGGGAATGCTGGGCAGCCTGGGATTCGTCAGCGGCTGGTTCGGCGCGGACACGGTCGCAGCGGCGCAACGCGAAATCGTGCGGTTGGCCACCGGCGTGTTCAGCGCCGATGTCGTCAACCAGATCATCCGTCCCACGGTGTCCGATATCCTCACCCGAGGGCACAGTTCGCTTGTCTCGGTGGGATTCGTCATCTCGTTGTGGGCCGGCTCCTCGGCACTGGCATCCCTGGTGGACTCGATCACTGCGGCCTACCATCAGCACGCGGTACGGCACCCGGTGTGGCAGCGGATCTTCGCTCTGCTGCTCTACGCGCTTGCGCTGGTCGGATCGGTGTTCGTGCTCCCGTTGACCGCGCTGGGTCCGGGCCTGATTCCCGAGCTGCTTCCCGAGGGGATCCGACCCACCGTTGCTGGGCTGGTCGACATCTTCTACTACCCCGGCCTGGGTCTGCTGCTGATGGTCGCACTGGCCACCCTGTACCAGCTGGTGCTGCCCAACAAGCTGCCCTGGCACCGCGGACTGCCCGGCGCGCTGCTCGCTATGGTGGTATTCCTGGTGACCAGCACCGGGCTGCGGCTCTACATCTCGTCGGTCACCGCCACCGGGTACACCTACGGGGCGCTCGCCGCCCCGATCGCATACCTGCTGTTCTGCTTTTTCATCGCCATGGCGATCGTGCTCGGCGCCGAGTTCAACAGCGCCATCGAGGAACTCTGGCCCGCCCATCCGACTCGACGGGACCGCAGGCGGACGGTGGCCGGCGGCGACGCTCAGCCGCTGAGTGCTCCGGAGTGGTAAGCCACCACGTCACCGTTGCCACCGACACCTGCTTTGGACACCCGGGCCAGCAGCCCGGCTCGGACTCGGGCGCAGATGCCGTCTAGGGCCGCCCGGTCGAGCTCGATCCGGAAACCGGCCGGCCCGAGCAGCCGGACCCGCAGATCACGCACCGGTACCCGGCATTCGGCAAGGTAGCCGCTGGCAGCCAACTCAGCCAGCTCGACCAGCGCCAGCGCTTCGACGGTCACCGGCACTCCGACCGCGATCCGGGAGGCCAGGCACGGGGTGCTGGGCTTGTCGTGCACCGCCAGGTTCCAGTGCGCAGCCAGCAAGCGCACCACCTGTTTGGTGGCGCCGATGTCGGCAAGTGGTTCGCACACCTCGAGCTGCGCCGCCGCCCGCAGTCCCGGGCGGTGCGCGGCACGACGGTCGTCGACGTGCGTACCGGTGGCGACGTGCGCGATGCCGCGGCGCCGCGCGAGGTCGCGCACCGCGGCGAGCACGGTCCGTTTACAGAAGTAGCAGCGGTCGCCGGCATTGGCTCGGTAGTCCGGGTCGGTGTGCTCGTCGGTACGCAACACGACCAGCTCCGCGCCGATCTGCCCGGCGACCCGGTGCGCGGTGGCCAGCTCGGCACGAGCCAGGCTGGGCGAGTCGGCGATGGCGGCCAGCACCGCGCCGGTCCCGAGCGCTCGGACCGCGCCGGCCAGCACTACTGCGGAGTCGACCCCACCCGAGAAGGCCACCACCAGGCCACCCAACCGGCCCAGCCGGTCGAGCAGAGCCGCGGCAGCAGAGGTGGCGCTGAGGACATCGGCCCTGAGGGCATCAGCGCGGTGCATGGTGCACCATCGTCGCATGTCCGGTGGCGACCGGCGTCCTGCGTGAGATAGTCGGCCCGTGGTCGACTCAACCCCGCGTCCAGGCGATCTGGCCGGTATCGCGCACCTGGATCTGGACCGCAGGCGACGAACCGGCGTGCCGGAGGTCGTGTTCGCCCAAGGTAAGACAGAGGAACAGACGCTGCAGCTGCTGGCCGCGGCGCGGCGCGGCCAACCCGACTTTCCCGCACTGGCCACCCGGTGCCCCGCCGGCGTGCTGCACCGCGCGCGAAGCGCCTTTGCCGCCGATCCGGTCGTGGTCGACTCAATCGGCCGGACTGTGATTGTCGGGGCGCTGCCGCCGGCGCGCGGATTCGTGGCGGTAGTCACCGCGGGCACTTCCGACCTGCCGGTGGCGCACGAGGCGATCGCCACCCTGCAGGCGCTCGGTGCCGGTCACCGGTTGATCGTCGATATCGGGGTCGCCGGGTTGCACAGACTTTTCGCCCACCTCGATGAGCTGTCCGCGGCCGACTGCGTGATCGCCATCGCCGGGATGGAAGGCACCCTGCCCGGGGTGGTCACCGGGTTGATCCGAGCACCGGTGGTGGCCGTACCCACCAGTGTCGGCTACGGGGTGAGCGCGGGCGGGCACGTCGCCGCAGCGGCGATGCTGGCGTCCTGCGCGCCCGGGCTGTCCGTGGTCAACATCGATAACGGCTTCGGTGCGGCGGCCCACGCCGTCAAAATCGTCGAGAGGGTGCACGGTGGCTGAGCCCACGGCGGCGTATCTCGACTGCACCGCGGGCGTGGCCGGTGACATGCTGCTGGGCGCGCTGCTCGACGCAGGCGCTGACCTGGATGTGGTGCGGGCCGGGGTGCGTTCGCTCGGGATACCGGGCCTGGAGGTCGGCGTGCAGCGGACGCGACGCTGCGGGCTGGCCTGCGCGCAGGTCATGGTCGTCGCACCGGTCACCGAAGCTCGCCGCGGGCTGGCCGAGGTGCTTGCAGTGATCACGGCCGCTCAACTGGGCACCGCGGTGACCCGGATGGCCGCCGACACCTTCCGGCTGCTCGCCGGCGCAGAGGCCGCGGTGCACGGGATACCCGTCGAGGCGGTGCATTTCCACGAGGTGGGCGCGGCCGACGCGCTGGCCGATGTGGTCGGCACCGCAGTCGCCGCGCAGCAGCTCGGCCTGCTGGCCGACGATGCATTGGTCGCATGTTCGGCACTGGCGGCCGGCAGCGGGACGGCGCGCAGCGCGCACGGCACCATCCCGGTGCCCGCGCCGGCGGTGCTGAAGATCGTGGCCGACCGCGGTCTGGCACTGACCGGTGGAGAGCTGGCCGGGGAGCGCACCACCCCCACCGGAGCGGCGTTGGTCGCGGTGCTGGCCACGCCGGGGCCGCTGCCGCCGATGACGGTCGACGCGGTCGGCAGCGGTGCAGGAGCACGCGACAGCCCGGAACGACCCAACATCACCCGGCTGGTGCTCGGCCAACGCACCGAACCCGGGCCGGTGCCGAGCCCTGGGCAGGCGGTCACGGTGGTCGAGACGACCGTCGATGACCTCGAGCCGGAGTTGTGGCCAGACGTGCTGCGTGCCGTCCGGGCAGCGGGTGCGTGGGACTGCTGGACCACCGCGACCATCGGTCGCCACGGCAGGCCCGGGCAGGTGCTCACCGCACTGTGCACCGAACAGATCCGCCCCGCGGTGGTGGATGCGGTGTTCCGGCACAGCACCACGCTGGGCGTGCGGTGGACCCGCTGGCAACGCGCCACGCTGCCGCGGACCGCGGTGCAGGTGCCGGTCGGCCCACCCGGGGACAAGCATCAGATCACCGTCAAGGTCGCCGTCGGGCCAGGAGGGCACCAGACCGCCAAGCCCGAGCTCGCCGACGCCGAGCGGATCGCGCAGGCACTGGGCTGGCCAGTACGGCGGGTGTGCGAGGCGGCTAAGGCCGCCTACGCTCGTGAGTGCCAAACAGCGTTATAGCAAGTCATAGCCACCCATATGCCACTCACGAGCGGGGTAGCCGGATGAATGAGCTCGCCGGAGCGCATGTGCTGCTCACCGGCGCCACCGGATTTCTGGGGCAGGCGACCCTGGAGCGGTTGCTGTCGAGCTATCCGGATACCCGGGTGTCGGTGCTGATTCGGTCCCGTGGCGAGCGCGGGGCCGCCGAGCGCCTGGCCGCGCTGCTGCGCAAGACCGTGTTCCGCCAGTTGAGTCAGCGCCTCGGTGCCGACGAGTTGGCGCGGGTGGTGCGCGAGCGGGTCAACGTCATCGAGGGTGACCTCGACACGGTCGCGCTGCCAGCCGACCTCGATGTGGTCATCCACGGTGCCTCGACGGTGTCCTTCGATCCCCCTGTCGACGAGGCTTTCCATACCAACGTCTCGGGCGTGGCGAAGCTGTATGCGGCGCTGACCGGCTCGCCGCACGTGGTGCACATCTCCACCGCCTATGTCGCCGGCACCCGCAAGGGAGTCGTCGCCGAGGCGGCCCTGGACCACCAGGTGGACTGGCGTCTCGAGCTGGACATGGCACTGGCCGCCCGCGCGGATGTGGAACGCGACTCGCGCAGGCCCGAGGTGCTGCGCCGCGCGCTGTCCCAAGCCGGCGATCAGCACGCCAAGGCCGGCCCGCAGTCCACCGCCGCGGACGCCGAGCGGCTGCGCACCGAGTGGGTCACCCGCCGGCTGGTGGACTACGGCCGCACCCGCGCCCGGAGCCTGGGCTGGCCGGACGTCTACACGCTGACCAAGGCGTTGGGTGAGCGCGTCGCCGAGCAGATGTGGGCCGATCAGGGGCGCCCGCTGTCGGTGGTCCGCCCGGCCATCGTGGAAAGCGCGCTGCGCCACCCGTACCCGGGATGGATCGACGGCTTCAAGATGGCCGACCCGCTGATCATCGCCTTCGCCAGAGGAGTGCTGCGCGAATTCCCGGGGCTACCCGACTCGGTGCTCGACATGATCCCGGTCGATCTGGTGGTCAACGCGATCCTGGCCGCCGCCGATCGGCCACCTGCCGGGCAGCCGTCGTACCTGCACGTCAGCTCCGGCGCCAGCAACCCACTGACCTTCCAGAACATGTACGTGCTGTGCCGGGAGTACTTCGACAACCATCCGGTGCCCGACGGTGATCGTGGCCACGTGCAGGCTCCGACGTGGCGGTTCCCCGGCAGCCAGCAGGTCGAGTTGACGCTTCGCGCCGGGGAACGCGCCGCTGCGCTCGCCGAGAAGGTGCTGCTGGCACTGCCACCGTCGGCGCGATCCCAGGGCTGGCTGACCAGCCTGGGCCACCACCAGCAAGACCTGGCTCAACTGCGGGAATACGCCGACCTCTACGGTGTGTACGCCCGCGCTGAGGTGATCTACGACGACCGCCGGCTGCGGGAGCTGCACGCGTCGCTGCCGGCGCAGCGGGCCACCGAGCACGGTTTCGACCCCACCGTCATCGACTGGCGAGCCTACCTGCAGGACGTGCACTGCCCGTCGATCACGGCCACGGTCCGCCGCGCCGGGCAGCGCCGGGGTCGGTCCACCGCCGGGCGTCACGGATCGCCGGTGACCCCGCTACCCGAACGAACGGACGTGGTCGCGGTGTTCGACCTGGAGGGCACCATCGTGAACTCCAACGTCGTCGAGTCCTACCTGTGGGCCCGGTTGGCCACGATGCCCCGCTCCGGCTGGCTGCGCGAGCTGGCCGATCTGGCCCGCTGCGCTCCCCGCTACCTCTACGCGGAGCGCCGTGACCGCGGCGAACTATTGCGCGCCTTCCTGCGCCGCTACGCCGGTGCGCGGGCCGACGAGCTGCGCGCGCTGGTCACCGAGGTGCTCGGTGACGCGCTGCTGCACCGGGTGATGCCGGAGGCCACCCGGCAGATCCGCCGGCATCGTGCGGCCGGCCATCGCATCGTCCTGATCACCGGCGCCGTCGACCTGCATGTGGAACCGCTGTCGGTGCTTTTCGATGAGGTGGTGGCCAGCCGGATGCACGCCCGAGACGGTGTACTCACCGGGTTCCTGGAAACCCCGCCGCTGGTCGACGAGGCGCGCGCGGCGTGGCTGCGCAACTACGCCCGGGACCACGGCCTGCACCTGGATCGCTCCTACGCCTACGCCGACAGCTACTCCGACCGCCCGCTGCTGGAGGCCGTCGGGCATCCGCACGTGGTCAACCCGGACTCGCAGCTGTTCCGGTACGCGCGGCGGCGCCGTTGGGTGGTGCACCGCTGGGGTGCACACACCGGTGGGCTACTCGAGGTGCTGCTCGACGTCAACACGCGAGCCGGGGTCCGTTCCGGGAGCGCTCACCGATGAGCCTGGCGCTGGAGTATCGCCGCTGCGCCACGCGTTACTTCGCCGCCCGCACGGTCAGCGCCACCCGCCCTGGCGCGCGGCTGGCCGGCGCGCTGGCCGGCAACGTGGCGCCGCTACGGCTGGTCGAGCAAGCCGACCCGGCGCCGCCCGACGAATCCTGGACCCGGGTCGAACCTGCGCTGTCCGGGATCTGTGGCTCCGACCTCGGCCTGCTGACCGGCCGGTCCTCGCCCTACCTGGGGCCGTTGACCTCCATGCCGTTCGTGATGGGTCACGAGGTGGTGGGGCGGACCGTCGACGAACTGCCCGGGCTGCCGCGAGGCAGCCGGGTGGTGATCGATCCGGTGCTGCGGTGCGCGGCACGTGGCTTGCCGGCCTGCCCGGCGTGCCTGGCCGGGCACACCGGCCGCTGTGACGGCATCACCACCGGGCGGCTGGCGGCTGGCTTGCAGACCGGATTCTGCGCCGGCACCGGCGGCGGGTGGAGCCGGCGCATGCTCGCTCACGCCAGCCAGCTGCATCCGGTACCCGATTCGCTGCCCGACGAGATCGCGGTGCTCGTGGAACCGCTGGCCTGCGCGGTGCACGCAGCGCGGCGGGTACCGATCAACCCAGGGGCGTCGGTGCTGGTCATCGGCGCGGGCACAGTAGGTTTGCTGACCCTGCTCGCGTTACGAAAGCTCACCGCGGCCGGCGAGGTGCACGTGATCGCCAAGCACCGCCACCAGGCCGACCGGGCCCGAGAGCTCGGCGCCACCCAGGTGATCGGCACCGAGAGCACCGCCAGGGCGCTGCGCCGCAGCACCGGAGCCCTGCTCGTCGAGCCCGAGCTCGGCGACGGTTACCTGCTGGGTGGCATGGACATGGCCTTCGAGTGCACCGGCGGTTCGGCGGGCCTGAACACCGCGCTGCGCTCGCTACGGGCCGGCGGCACGGTGGTGACGTCCGGGATGCCCGCCGGCAGCGTGGACCTCACCCCACTGTGGTACCGCGAGCTACAGCTGGTCGGCGCGTATGCCTCAGCGATCGGCGAAGAGCCCGACCGGGGTGATTTCCCGGCGGCCATCGCGCTGGCGACGGCAGCGCCACTGGACGGCTACGTTGATACCAAGTATCCACTGGATCAGTGGCGTGACGCGGTCGATCACGCTGCCGCGGCCGGCCGGCTGGGCACCATCAAGGTCGTCTTCGCGCCCGGCAGGTGAACACTCGCAGACCAACGCAGCGGCTGTGAAGGGCTGTCGTGAGGGGCAGGAGAGAATGTGGGCAGACCAGGTTTCGTGCTCGACGTCGACGAGCGGACCCCGCCGCTGTTGATGCACGAGGGTGAGGGATTCCGGCTGGAGCGCCTGCCGCTGGGTAGCCGGGTGATCTACCCGCCCGAATCATTGCCCGGCATCGTCGACCTCGAGCACGCGATCCGCCACGCTCTGCTGCATCCACACGGCAGCGACCCGCTGCCGCAGCTACTCCACCGCGGGATGCGGCTGACGATCGTGTTCGACGATCTGTCCTTGCCGCTACCGCCGATGCGCACCCCGGATGTCCGGCAGCGGGTGATCGAGCAGGTCCTGGAGATGGCCGCCACCGCAGGGGTGGACGACGTCGAGCTGATCGCCGCCAACTCGCTGCACCGCAGGATGACCCCCGCCGAGCTCAAACGCACCGTCGGCGAGCGGGTCTTTCGCGCCTTCTACCCCGACCACCTGCGCAACCACGACGCCGAGGACCCCGATGGTCTGCTCCACCTCGGCACCACGCAGCACGGCGAGGACGTGGAGATCAACCGGCGGGCCGCCGAGAGCGACCTGATCGTCTACGTCAACATCACCCTCACCGCGATGAGCGGCGGATCGAAGTCAGTGGCGGTCGGCCTGGCCAGCTATGCCAGCCTGCGCCATCACCACAACGTGCACACGTTGCGGCATTCGCGCTCGTTCAACGATCCCCCCAACTCCGCGATGCACCACTCCTACGACCGGATGGCCGACCTCATCGGCGGACATGTACCGGTGTTCACCGTCGAGACCACGTTGAACAATGAACCGTTTCCCGCGGCGCTGCGCTTCCTCACCCGCCGCGAGTGGGAGTGGAATCTCACCGACCAGGCCAGCTACCTGGCGATCAAGCGGAGCAACGACTTGGCGACCCCGAAGCTGCGGCGGCGGATCTGGCAGGCCACCGAGGCGCCCTACGGCGTCACCGGCGTGCACGCCGGCGCGCCGAGCCAGGTCCATCCGCACACCCTGGCGGCGGTGCATCGCCAGCAGCTCACCGAGGTGCACGGCCAAGCCGACGTGGCGATCTTCGGCTTGCCCTACATCTGCCCGTACAACGTCAACTCGATCATGAACCCGATCCTGGTGATGTCGCTGGGACTGGGCTACTTCTTCAACCTCTACCGGGGCAAGCCGATCGTCCGGCAAGGCGGGGTGGCGATCTTCTACCACCCGATGCCGCACGAGTTCCACCCGGTGCACCATCCCAGCTACATCGACTTCTACGAGCTGCTCGCCGAGACCACCGATCCGGTGATGCTGGAAACCAAGTACGAAAAACAGTTCGCCACCGATCCCTGGTATACCCACCTGTACCGGACCAGTTACGCCTACCACGGCGTGCACCCGTTCTACATGTGGTACTGGGGAGCGCACGCGATGCAGCACCTGGACGACGTGATCTTCATCGGCGGTGACCGGTCGACCACCGCGCGGCTGGGCTTCCGGGCGGCATCCAGCCTGGCCGACGCGCTGGAACTGGCGCGGGACACCGTCGGTCGTGATCCGCAGATCAGCTACCTGCACGCTCCCCCACTGGTGCTGGCGGACGTGCGATGAGCGGTCTACGTGACGAGCTGAAGCTGCTGCGCCACGGCCGCGACTGGCGAGGCCGGGCACGGGTTCCCCGCTCGGCGCAGCGCTGGGAACAACCGGAAGGACCCGAGGACTTCCCCACCGCTTGGGCGCGCACGGCGCCTGCCGGCGCGGTTCGCCACCTCCTCCAGCAAGCGGTGCTCAAGCCGGTGATGTGGAGCCAGACCCGGCCGGTAGTGCACGGCCAGGAATACTTGGACAGCATCCGCGGCCCGGCGATCTTCGTGGCCAACCATGCCAGCCACCTGGACACCCCCTTGGTGCTCGGTGCCCTGCCACCGCGGATCACCAAGAAGCTTGCGGTGGGGGCAGCCGCTGACTACTTCTTCGACTCACGCACCATCGCCGCCGCCACCACGCTGCTGTTCAACGCGTTTCCGGTGGAGCGGCGCCCGTCACGGCGGGTCCGCAGCCTGGCCGCCGAGCTGGTTGACGGCGGCTGGAGCCTGCTGCTCTACCCGGAGGGCAGCCGCACCGTGGACGGCTGGCTTACCGCGTTCAAGCTGGGTGCCGCCCAATTGTGCGCGATGAAGCGGGTGCCCGCGGTGCCGATTGCCTTGCGTGGCACGTTCGCCGCGATGCCCCGCGGCCAGCGCTGGCCGCGGCCTGGCCGGCCCCGCGTCACCGTCCGGATCGGCCGGCCGCTGCACATCGGCGCAGACGAGCCGGTGCCCGAATTCCGCGCCAGGCTGACGCGTGCGGTGGCCACCCTGTGGGCCGAGGACGACCTCGGCTGGTACCGCGCGCTGCGGGCGGCGGCTGATGACGCGCTGGCGCTGCCCACCGGCTCGCGCAGCGTGCTACCCACCACCGCATCGGGCGAACCCGCGCACGGCCATGACGTCGCCTCGTGGCGCCGGATCTGGGAAGCCACCCGGCCCCCGACCGACGACGCACCCCGCCAAGTCTGGAAGCCCTGACGCGACCGGAGCCGCGAGTCAGGCGGATTCCTGCTTTCTCATGGTGTCGAGCACGGCCTGGCCCCCCAGCGCGAGCGGTGGCCGGGCCAGCCTCTTACCCGGCCACCCGCTAGCGCGGCCGACCAGCGAGATCAGCGCCGGGACGAGCAGCGATCGGACCAGGAAGGCGTCGATCAGGACGCCGAGACCCATCGCGAAGGCGAGCTCGTAAAACGGCGCCAGCGGGATCAACGCGGCCAGCGCGAAGCTCGCCGAGAGGGTCACCCCGGCGGCGGTGATCGCCCGGGTCGATCTCGGCACAGCGACCGCGAGCGCCTGAGGCAGCGGTCGGCGGCGGGCCTCGTCCCAGATATAGCCCACACTGAAGATGGTGTAGTCGCTGCCGAGCGAGACCAGCAGCACACCGGCCGCAAACGGGATGTAGAAGATTAAACCGTCTTGCCCGAGCAGACCTTGAAACAACCCCACGGTCAACCCGAGTGCCGCACCGACTGCCAGCACGGTACTGGCCAGTAGGTAAAGCGGGGCGACCAGGGCGCGCAGCAACAGCACCAGCAGCGCCAAGTTGACCAAACCCACCGCGACCGCCACCCGGAACAGGTCGGCGCGGGCCTGATCGACCAGCGACAAGCCGGTCGCGGTATCACCGACGTAGGACACCTGTGCCCCGGCCAATCCTGCCGTGGACAGCAGCCCAGGCATGGCCGCACGCAGCTGGCGCAGGTGCCCCAGCGCGGTGGCGCCGAGGGGGTCGCTGTCAAACACGATCAGCAGGCGGACCGCGCCACCGTCCGGCGCGCGGAACAGGCCTAACTGCGCCGGCAACTGCTGGAGAGGCAGTGGATCACTCGGGCCGAGCACGGTATCCACTCCTGGCTGACGGTGCAGTTCGCCGGCCAGCGTCGCCAGCGCCGCGCCGCGGCCGGCGATGCCAGGCGCGGACACGACGACCCCGGTCGGTGACAGGATGCCGGGGGTGAACCCGGCAGCGGCCGCCGCAGCGGCCTGACGCACCGGGTTGCCGGCCGGCAGCGAAGCGACTGGCGATACGGCGCTGCCCAGCGCGAACACCGGCCTGCCAGCCACCACCAGGACCGCGATCACCGCGACTGCGACCACCGCCGCCACCCCGCGATTACCCAGAATCTTGAGCCGGCTGGGGGCTGGGGCTGACGTGGTGGCTGTGTCGTTCGAGGCGGACAACACCGCACGGCCCACGTCGGGTCCCGGCGGTGGCCCGGCGGCGAACCCAGCAGGCCAGAACGCCCATCGACCCAGCACTCCCAGCAGCGCAGGTACCAGGATCAGCGCCACCGCCAGGCCGACGAGCACCGTGACCGCGAGACCCGGTCCGAATGCGTGGAAGATCGCGGACTTGGCGACCACGAGCGCGGCGACTCCGGCCGCCACCGTCAGACCCGCGGTCAGCACAATGGCGACGTACTCGCCGACGGCTTGCCTGGTGGCCGCTGGGTTGGTCTGCCCGGCGCGCAACTGCCGCCGCAAGCCGGACAGAAAGAAAATGCTGTAGTCGGTCGTGATACCCAGCATCAGGGCGATCAGGATCGGCTCGATCTCCACCGGCACGGTCAGCTGGGCGACCCCGGCCAGGTATCCGATGACCCGATCCGCCAACAGGTAACCCACGCCTGCGGTGACGAGGGTGACCAACGGCGCGACCACCGACCGGAAGGTCAGACCGACGATGAGCGCGATCGCCGCCAGCGTGGCGATCTCCACCCAGATCAGCCTGCCCTCAAGGATCCTTCTCTGCTCGGCTTGGGTCGGGATCGTTCCGGCGACCCCGACCAGCGCATCCTTCGGTTGGTCGACCGATGCGGCGTAACCGCGAGCCACCCGGTCCTGGCCACCGAGGCCGAGTGTCGGATCGGTGAACAGGTAGGTCACCACGGTGGTGTTCTGCTCGCGGGCGGCGGGAACCAGCTGGGGGTTGTTGATCAGGGGCAGCGCCCCGAACAGTTCCCCACTTGGCTGGCCACCGGCCGCAAGGGTGCGCTGATCGACGTCGATCGCGCGCTGCAGGGCGCGGCGGATGGCTTGCGCATCCAGGCCGGCCGGGTCGCGCTGCACCACCGCAGTCCCGGTGAGCAGCGGCAGACCGAAACGCCGTATAGCAGCGACCTGGGCCTGGATGGCCGGCTGGTCGGCGCCGATGACGTTGGACAGCCCTCCGCCGGTCGCCGCCACGCTGGGCAGCATGGTCAGTGCCGCCCAGGTGATCGCGCCCACCAGGGGCAGCACCAGCCAGCGCAGGCTCACGATCAGGTTTGCGTACCGCTCCGCCAGGCGCATCGGCAGCTACCGGTCGCTTCCCCTGCTGAGCTGCGGTCGGGCCGCCCGCCAGGTCGCGGGCAGCGCGAGACCCAACCGGCGCAGCTCCGCGGCCGCCAGCTCATGGTGCCGCCCGGCCACGAGGTCGCCCCAGGGGTCTTCGCTGATCTGGCGTAACCGGGCGTAGGGCAGCCGGGACACCGCGCCGTGCGCCAGGTAGGCGAGCAGCGGTGGATCGACCGGTCCCGCCGCCAACAGGCGGCGCAGCCGGCGAACCTGGACGAACCTGATCAGGCGCAGTGGCAGGTAGCCGCCGAGCACCGGGGTCAACGGCACCACAGCGATCGCCAAGCCGATGACGACCGCGAGCGCATGCACTCCGGCCACCGCGTTCGCCGCATCGGTCCGGATACTGGCCGCGGTCTGCTGCACGCTGTTGGTCAACGGCCCGACAGTCGCCCCCACGAACGGCACCCGGGCGATTGCCGCGAGCGAACGTCCGACTTGATCCAACGCGGTGGCCGCGTTCAACAGACTGTCGTTGAAACCGGCCAATCGGGCCATCTCAATCCCGGCGATGACCCCGAGGGTGACGAAGACGGCAACCAACAGGACTGCTATGGCATCCAGCAGACGCACGGCTCGCGAACTCGGCCCGAGCGCCCACTGAGCGGTCACCGACGCACACCTGCCATTCCGACACCATGGCATGCATCAGGTCACGCCGCAGCGCGGCGCCTGCGGCTAGCTGGCGCCGCCGCCCTTGGGTAGTGACTCGTAGATCTCCTTGCACTCCGGGCATACCGGCGAACCCGGTTTGGGCGCGCGAGTGACCGGAAACGTCGCACCGCACAGGGCCACTACCTGCGAGCCCAGCACGGCGCTTTCCGTGATCTTCTCTTTGCGCACGTAGTGGAACATCTTGGGCGAATCGTCGCCGGTGGTGTCGGTTCCCTCGGGCCGGGTGTCGACATCGGGCAGCGTCTGCGTCGGCGTACTCACGACTCCATCATGCCGCACCACCGCACCACCGCCGCGCAGGCGGCGGGGTCACCCGTCGATGACGGGGTGGTCGCCACTTTCCAGCTCTCGATGGCGGCGATCGCTTCCCTCTACCCCAGGTCCGAACCTGTTGACGTGCTCGGCTTTGCGAGGGCCGCGATCATTGGCGATGAGTACTGCCATCCAGGGCAGCGGCACCGAAAGCACGACAAAAGTCAGGGCAAGCCACCAAGTCTGATAGAACACGCCAGCCAGGAGCAGGCAAGGGATGCGGGCGCACATCAGGATCGCATATTTGCGGCGCCGGGTAGCGTATTGCTCGGCGTAGGACGGTTCCGCGGCCGTGATGAGAACGGGGGCATCGACTCGCTTGCGGCCGTGCTCATGTTGGTCCCGCGTGCCTTCGCGTCCCGGTTTGATTACTCCCGACCTCCTATTTCCCCGCTTTAGCAGCCGCCTTCATTTGCTGCTTGTGCTCGCGAACCCTGGCCAGCGAGTCAGCGTCGGTCACGTCGGCGACCGATCGATAAACCCCCTCGTCGCCGTAGGGGCCCGCTGTCTCACGCCAGCCCGCAGGCCTCACATTACGCTGTTTGCCCAGAAGTGCCAGGAAGATCTGTGCCTTCTGCTTCCCATAGCCGGGTAGCGCGACCAGCCGGTCGAGCAGCTCACCCGCGTCCCGGACATCCCGCCATAAACCGGTCACATCGCCGTGGTAGCTTTTGACCAGAGCCTGGCAGAGATCCTGCACCCGGACAGCCATTGACTTGGGATAACGATGCAACGCAGGCGGCGTCGCGAACAGCTCCGCCAGGGCCTCAGGGTCGTAGTCGGCCAGCTCATGAGCATCGAGCTCGTGCCCCAACCGTTGCTGGAGCCGGTACGGTGCCGCGAAGGCCCGTTCCATGGGCACCTGTTGATCGAGAAGCATGCCCAGCAGCAACGCCAACGGGTCGCGCTCCAGCAACGCATCCGCGGACACATCCTGGCTCAGCATCAAGGGCACCAATGACCTCCTCGACTGCCCGACCCACGGCTCAGCTGTCGATGCCGACTAGGCCCATCACCTCGGTGCGCCAATCCTGATAGGCGGTGGCCGCCTTGGCCCGATCCTGCAAGTCCGGGTGGGGTGGCGCATCGTCGCCGCCGCCGAGCGCGTAGTGCACGATCTCCTGGTCACTGCGCCGGCTGCTGACCACCTTGACCTCGACGTGTTTGGTGGCGAGCTCGGCCCGGGCGGCGTGCGCGAGCAGGTGCAGCAGCGCCAGCCGGGAATGCTGATCATCAGGCAGCGACATCTCGTCGGGGGTATTGCCCGACACCAGCACTACGGTCGCGCCCGGCGCCAGCACCGGGAGTACCCGATCGACTGCGCGGAAGCGGGCCAGTAAGCCCGCGGAGAGGAACGACCCCACCCGGGCCACGGCGGTGTCGCCGTCGGGGTGGATGGTGATCGGCAGCTGGATGTAGAAGTCAACGCCGTCGCTACCCGGCTCGCCCGGCAGCGCCGCTGGATCGGTGATGATCACGGGGTCGGCGCCCGCGTCTCTGAGCAGTTCAGCAAGCCGTTGCGCCCGATCGGCCGACCCACTCAGGAGCCCGATATGCCCCATCGACCGTCCTCCAACGCGTTCGCACCGACCGGTGGACCAGGCGCCGGCTGATCCCAGCCCAGCAGCCATGGTAGGGGCCCGCGCGAGCGACTGGCGAGGGCAACGGGAGGCTTGCCGGCGGTGGGTCGCCCGAACGGCGGGACGCCGAGACCCGTTGGCCCCGGCGCCAGGCAACGGCGCCGGGGCCTACGGGCAGGTTGTTCGCGATCAAGTTTGCCGCGTCAGCCGGCGGCTTTCTGCGCGTTTGCTGCGGCGGCCTTGGTCGAGTCTTGGGCATCTTGCGCGACCCAGGCCGCCTTGCTTGCGCTCGACCTGGTGACGGCCAGCATGCTCTTGGTGAACTCCCGCTGGGCTGCCAGGGCCTGTGCGGCATAGTCGTATGCCCTGTCCACGAACTCGTCGGCGCTGGGCACCTTGTCGCCCGGAGCCTGCCACATGCCGACGAATGGCCGCCAGCTGTCCGCCCAGATCTTCATGGCACTGGCGAAGGCTTCCTGACCGCGGCGGGTCACCTCGGCCATGGTCTCCGATGTGGTCATCGCCATCACTTCCTTAACCGTTGGAGTGTTCGATAACCAAACTACGCAGAGGCGATAACTATGTCAAGCGATTCGGGAGTCACCCTGGCTTACCTTCGATGAAGCTGCGGTACACCCCGAGCAAGGCTTCCCGCTGGGCATCGGTGAGCCGCGGATCGGCACGGATGATGTCCTCCGTGTTGCCCGGCGGATCGGTAGGAACGCCGGCCGAGGCGTCGACCGGGCCGGCCTGGGTCCATCCCGCCTTGGCCAATAGCTGTTCGGTGGTCAGCCCCAGGGCATCGGCGATGGCTCGCAACACGGTCAGCGACGGCTGATGCAGGCCGCGTTCGATCTGGCTGAGGTAGGCGTTGGAGATCCTGGTCAGCGCCGCCATCTCACGCAACGACAGATCAGCCAGCTGGCGCTGAGCGCGGATAAATGCGCCCAGCGGACCCAGCTGCGCCTGCCATGCATTGGGCACCTCTCCACGGTCGTCTGCGCTCGCCATACTCACATCATCCCCGCACCCGGGCAGTGCTACTTCTCGAGCACATACGTGCCCGGTGCGGCCACCAACGGCGGGTGCGTTGCGCTGCCCACCGCAGGTGGGGTCCGCTGCTTGCCCGCCCGCTCCGCTATCCACGGCGTCCAGTCCAGCCACCACGACTTGGCGACCTCGCTGGCCTGCCGGCGCCATGCCTCCGGATCCTCGGGCAGCGTCTCGGCGGACCCGACCCAGTGCTTGGACTTGGGGTTCGGCGGGTTCACCACACCGGCGATATGTCCGGAGTTGGAGAGCATGAACCGTACGGTGCCGCCCATCAGCCTGGCGCCGGCATATACGGCCTTCCACAACGCGATGTGGTCTCGCTCGGCCGAGATGAAATAGCTGTCCTTGCTGATTTTGCTCAGGTCCAACCGTTGCCCGGCTAACTCGAGTTCGCCTTTGGCCAGCCGGTTCTCCAGGTATAGGCACCGCAGGTACTCGGTTTGCATGGTCGCGGGCATGCGGGTCGAGTCGGCATTCCAGCTGAGCATGTCGAACGGCGCCGGCTCCTCACCCAGCAGCCAGTCGTTGACCACGTAGTTCCACACCAGATCCCGGCCCCGTAACAAGTTGAACGTGGTGGCCATGCTGTCCGCGGGCAAGTAACCCTTGCGCCCCATCACCCGGGTCAGGCGGGTGATCGCCGCTTCGTCGGTGAACACCCCCAGCTGACCGGGCAAGGTGAAGTCGAGCAAGGTGTTCATCACAGTCAGCGAGCCGATCCGATCCTCGCCGCGGGCGGTGAGCCAGGCCAGCATGGCCGCGGCCATGGTGCCGCCGAGGCACAGCGCCGCCACGTTGGTCTGTTCGGCTCCGGTGATCTCCTCCACCACGTCCAACGCGACCAGTGGCCCTTCCCGCAGGTAGTCGCTCATGGTCAGTTCGGCCAACGACGCGTCCGGATTCCGGTAACTGATCATGAAGCAGGTGTGGCCGTGCTGCACGGCCCACTCCACCAGGCTCTTTTCGGGCGCAAGATCCATGATGTAGTACTTGTTGATCCACGGCGGGCTGAACAGCAGCGGCACCTCGTGCACGGTGTCGGTCTGCGGCTCGTACTGGATCAGCTCGATCAGCCGGTTGCGGAACACCACGCTGCCCGGGGTGGCGGCCAGCTCGTGACCGGGGCGGAATTGTCCCGGGGTGACCTGGCGGGGCATGCCCTTGTTGGTCGCCATGTCGCGCAACGCATTGCTGGCTCCGCGCACCAGGCTGAGCCCTCCGGTGTCGAAGGCCTTCTTCAACACCGCCGGGTTGGTCGCAAGCCAGTTGGTCGGCGCGGCCGCGTCGACCAACTGGCGCAGCGCGAAGTCGACCTTTCGCCGGGTGACGTCATCCAGATCAGCCGCGGCCAGCAGGTCCTGCAAGAAGTCTTCCAGCAGCGCATGCTGCTGGCGCAGCAGGTAGAAGAAGGGGTTGCTGGTCCAGGCCGGGTCGGCGAACCTCCGATCCTCCTCCACCTGGGCGGGACCTTCGCGCTCCAAACCCACGGTGCGCAGGGTCGCGGCGAGGGCCGCTTGCACGCTTCGCATGCCGTACTCCATCACCGACCGGGACACCGCTGCCGGCTGCCCGGCGACCGACATCGCAAGCCTGCCCAGCGCCTGGCCGAAGCCGGCAGGGTCCAGCTCGGCCATCGCAGAGTCGATTCCGAGCAGTGATCGGACCGAGGACACCAGGTCAGCCGCATCCTGCCGAACCTCAGCCAGGGGATCGCCGGCGTCGCCCGTTGACCCAATCGGCGCAGTCACAAATACCACCTCCACTTCGACCTGTGCACGAGCGTCCCGATGCAGAGGCTGCAGCGCAAGTTGCGGACCTGGCAGTATCCAGCGCCGTGCGAGCAGTGGTGAGCCGGGTGACCGAAGCAGCGGTGCTCGTGGACGGCCAGGTGGTCGGTGCATTGGACCAACCCGGGTTGCTGGTGCTGCTCGGCGTTACGCACGACGACGGCTCCGCGCAAGCCGAGACGATGGCACGCAAGCTGCACGAGTTGCGGATCCTGCGCGACGAACGCTCGGTCGCCGACACCGGCGCCGGGGTGTTGCTGGTGAGCCAGTTCACCCTCTACGGCAGCACGCGCAAAGGCAGGCGGCCCTCCTTCACCGCGGCGGCCCGCCCCGGGCACGCCGAACCGTTGATCGACGAAGTCGTCGCCCACCTCCGCGCCCGCGGCGTCCCGGTGAGCACCGGACGCTTCGGCGCCATGATGGCCGTGCGCAGCGTGGCCGACGGCCCGTTCACCGTCCTGCTCGACGTGTGACGCCCTTCAAGAGCTACCAACCAGGGTGCTGACCGCCTTAAACGGTTACCGACCTGAGAAGTATCTGAGGGTCCGCCGGATTGGGCACTTCACCGCGAACTCGTTCGTCGTTCCGGGCGAGAGTCCGGGAACGGAATCCGACCTCCCGACGTTGTAACCATCGACGCCTCGGGTACCCGATGGCCAGACACGTGCAGCGTCGCGCCGATTCGCCCCACGCCGCGCCAGTCGGCACGAGGATCCGTCGCAGGAAAGGAACCTGATGACCGTCGCACAGATTACCGTGCAAGCCGACACTGCCGTCGAGGCGGACCTCGATGCGCAGAGCCCGGCGGCGGACCTGGTCCGCGTTTACCTCAACGGCATCGGGCGCACTGCGCTGCTCAGCGCGCAGCAGGAGGTCGAGCTCGCCAAACGCATCGAGGCGGGGGTGTTCGCCCGTCACATCCTCGATACCGGGGTGCGGCTGACGCCAAGCCGACGGGCCGATCTGGCGCGGCTGGTACGCGACGGCCAGCGGGCCAAGGACCACCTCCTGGAGGCCAACTTGCGATTGGTGGTGTCGCTGGCCAAGCGCTACACCGGTCGCGGAATGCCGCTACTCGACCTGATTCAAGAAGGCAACCTCGGCCTGATCCGCGCCGTGGAGAAGTTCGACTACACCAAGGGCTTCAAGTTCTCCACTTATGCCACCTGGTGGATCCGCCAAGCCATTACTCGCGGCATGGCCGACCAGGGACGTACTATTCGACTGCCAGTACACCTGGTGGAACAGGTGAACAAACTGGCCCGGATCAAACGGGACTTGCACCAGCAGCTGGGTCGGGAAGCAACTCATCAGGAGCTTGCCGACGAATCCGGCATACCCATGGAGAAGGTAGCCGACCTGCTGGAGTACTCCCGGGACCCGGTAAGCCTGGACATGCCCGTCGGCGCCGAGGAGGAAGCGCCGCTGGGTGACTTCATCGAAGACGCCGAGGCCACCGACGCCGAATCCGCGGTGATTTCTGGATTGCTGCATGATGACCTGCGCCGGGTGCTGTCCACCCTCGAAGACCGGGAACAGAAGGTCATCCGGTTGCGCTACGGCCTCGACGACGGCCAGCCACGCACGCTGGACCAGATCGGTAAGCGCTTCGGGCTTTCCCGCGAGCGGGTACGCCAGATCGAGCGCGAGGTAATGGCCAAGTTGCGCCATGGCGATCGCGCCGAGCGGCTGCGCGCCTACGCCAGCTGACTCGGCTTCGGCGTCAGCGCGTCACCGCTCGAATGGCAGCATTGACGCCGCCGCATGGGCCAGGCACTGTCAGCTCAAGACGTGACAGGGGACCACGCGACGTCGGGCTCAGGCTGTCGCGCGCCGCGGAAGGTCGGGCTCGTCGGGGGTCCGGCCTTCCCACGTTGCGCAGATCGCGCCTTCCGCTCACTGCTCATCCTCAGCAGCGATTACGGCGTTCTTGCGCATTGCCATCATGAATGACTACGCACTGTAGTCAACTTCGAGTCTGGCTTCAAAACGCCGGCTCCATAATCCACACAAAGCGGCGAAATTCAGCCCGCTCAGGGCAGGTCAGGAATAAGCTTTTCAACTCTATCGAGACGCCGCGCCGCGCGATCCGCGCGCGTGCGGAACCTGTTGGAGTCGGAAAGGAACGGGCTCATGGCATCAACAAGGGGGAAGGTAGCTCGCTTCATCACGATCTCGATCAGCTGCATAGGGCTGGCCGTATCGACGTTGGCCTGCTCGAAGCTTCCAGCAGAGAACAGCAACC
>DASUVX010000008.1:0-54799 GCA_036378735.1 Pseudonocardiaceae bacterium
CATACCGGATGGGAGACCGGCAGCTACCACACACCCACGATCGAGCATTCCCAAAAGAAGATCAACTAACCGATACCGAATGATCACTCAAACTCGGGCGGTGGATCCAGGCTGAGGCGCGGCGACATCATGGTAGTACTCCATTCGCGCCACATGTCCCATGGTTGGCGGCGCAAACGTCACCGGGCAACAAACGACAGACTAACTAGTGATAAACAATAAGTGAACCTCCGGCCGACCTGGGATATTGCGAGAACACGACCATCCACAACCGCGATCCCCACTTGTTGATAATTCTACGTCCCCGTACAGGCGGTGTACGGAGTCTGTTTTGGGCCGCGACTTTGGGGGTATGCGCGTCGTGTGCCAGGGTGGCAATGCGTAGCAGGAGCGGCTAGCCACTCAGCGCAGCGCCAGTTACGAGGATCGACCCGTAGGCGGCCGAGGCAGACTCGTCGGTTTCAAGACGCTGCCCCCGATTCACCTTGTTTCGTTTGCACGAGCTGTCGAGCCCAGCGGCCACGAAGCGCCGGCTCGAGCAGCTTGCGTCCCTGCGTGGATGCGGTGACCAATAATCATAGGGCGCCGAGGGGGTCCGCTCCACCGCGGTGAAAGATCTTGCGCTGTGCCAGGCGAGCTGATTTAGGTGATCGAGCCAGTGACCGGCGCAGTGGTGGACCGTCCGTTGGTTTCCCACCAACTGCGTGCCACTGGACCGGGCGTTCACGTGGACTCCGATGCGGCTTTTCTCGTAGGCTGGTCAGGTACATTTCCGGTGCCGCGGCTCGACCGTCCAGCCGCGGAGCACCGCAGCAACCTCGACATCGCGAGTTCGTGCGGACGATCACTCAATCATTCCCTGGGCCCTAGAGCGACATCAGCTCTGGTGGTGCCAGGGGCCGGTGATCGTGAATATGATCCCGGGGTTTGCAGGTTAGCGAACAGAATCCGATGGTCGGGCGAGTACACCGGGCCGGTGAATTCGTTGTCGTCGATGTCGTTGCGAGCCACCGGGAATGTCTCGCCTTGCTCAGTGGCGCCGAACAGGTGCTGTACACCTTGACCATCCTCGGCCACTAACACTCCACCGTAGGCGAGACGCTGATGTTGTCCGGCCCGTCCAACGTGCCGTCCTGGCCAGGGCCGGGGTTGACCCCGAACCGCAGCCGCAGAGTGAGCGTCTGCGGTGCGGGTCAAAAAACCAGATTTGCCCGTCGTGCTGGATCGGAGTCTCTGCCCGCGCGAAGCTGGAGATGACATATGTTCCGTTGTTGCCCCACCAGCAGCCCTCCAGCTGGTGTCCTCGAGTGATCTCGTGGTCGCCGAGCTGGTTGCGGGTGGACGTGGTGCGCGCGTCTCGGTCCGGGATTTGCACCCAGCGCACCGCGTAGCTGGTGTCAATCTCGGTAGCCCTGGAAAGATCATCGACGTGCGCGCCCGCGCCGTCGGTACAGCTCATGGCGGCGTGCGTGCCCGCCGTCGGGGACAGCGTGCGCAGTGCTCCAGGCCGGTCAGGCCGCAGCTGCGGCGGCGCCTGCCAACGGTAGAACAGCCCATTGGGGCCAGCGGCGTCCTCGGGGAGATAAACATCCCCGCTGGTGGGGTCGACGGCCACCGCCTCGTGGGCGAATCGCCCGAGCGCCTTGACCGGCTGTGATCACGATTGTTCCGCGGATTGTGCGGGTCGACCTCGAAGACGTAGCTGTGGTCTTTGGTGGCACCTTTCTGGCCGGCCAAGATCTCGGTCTCCTCGCAGCTCAGCCACGTTCGCCACGGGGTGACGCCGCCCCGCGCAATTGGTCGACGTGCCGGCCAGCCCGACATGTTCGCGGATCCGATGCCCCTCGCGGTCGGTCTCCGCGATGGTGGCGCCCCCCGCCGCGACCGGGTCATACACCAAACCATCCAGGTGCGGCACCGGCAGGTCGGCACCCCACGGGTCGCCGATCTCATGGTTGTTGACCAGGACCGTGCCTCCCGCGCTGCCCTCAAAGGCGCCGATGCCGTCGTGGTTACGCGGGGTCGGCTCACCGGAGTCCAGTGTCGTTTTTCCGGCTTCGGTCACCACGGTGTAGGAGAATCCGTGGGACAGCGCCAGCGGCTTGGCGGATCGGCCACCAGTGGGCCATAGCCCACCGCGTTCGGTGCCCCCGGCTTGGCTGGCGTGGTTTTCAGCGCATCAGAACACCCGAACAGGAACAAACCCGCGCCGGCAAGAACACCGCGGCCCACGAAGTCCCGACGGGACAACGCCATGGCAACTCCCGGTGGTGAGCGCCGGCTCGGTGCCGACTGTGATCCAACGTGGGTGCCAGGCGACCCTGGGTGAGCGTTGCTGAGGAAGTTGAGCGGCAGGTAAACAACGATGGACAGTCTCGTGGACCCTGCGGAAAGCCCGACAACAGCGACCGGGACGCACCACCGGTCATCACGCGGCGGCGTCCGCGGTCGTACCTTCAAGGAGCACTACGTGTTTCCCTACGCCTATCCGCTGTTTACCGACGGTGTTCCCACGCGTGCATACGGTGCTGGCGTGATCGCGAGCGACGGCGTAGAAGAGGTAGTCGCACTCCAAGGAGACCCTCGTGTCTACTCGACGTAATGTCTTGGCCGGCCTCACCACGGCGGTCGTCGCGGTGCCGCTGGCCACAGTCTTCGCTGGCGGGGCCGCGGCCGCACCCCCTCGCGGCGGCCGACGGCCGCGCGGGCGCGGCCCGATCGTGATCGGTCACCGCGGCGCCTCCGGGTACCGGCCCGAGCACACCCTGGGCTCCTACGAGTTGGCGGCCCGGCTCGGCGCCGACTACCTCGAACCCGACCTGGTCATCACCAAGGATGGCGTGCTGGTCTGCCGGCACGAACCCGAGATCGGGAGCACCACCGACATTGCGCAGCACCCCGAGTTCGCCGCGCGCAAATCGACCAAGCAGCTCGACGGGGTAGCCGTCACCGGCTGGTTTGCCGAGGACTTCACCCTGGCGGAACTCAAAACGCTGCGCGCGGTGGAGCGATTGCCGCAATTGCGCCAACACAACACCCTGTTCAACGGGCGATACGAGATGCCGACATTTCAGGAGCTGCTTGACCTGCGCCAGCGGCTGTCCAGCGAACTCGGCCGAGACATCGGCGTGTACCCCGAGACCAAGCACCCGACGTATTTCCAAAATCTCGGAATGCCGATAGAGCGCCCGCTCATCGACATCCTGCAGCAACGGCCTCAACCGGCCCAACGCACCGGTGCTTGTTCAGTCGTTCGAGGTGACCAACCTCGGCCAGCTGCGCAGTCTCGGGCTACGAACCGCAGCGGTGCAACTGCTATCGGCCATCGGCGCGCCCTATGACACCGTCGCCGCCGGCCACGGCCCGACCTACGCGGATCTGACCACCCCTGACGGGCTGAAGAAGATCGTCGCTGGCTACGCCCAGGGCATCGGGTCCGACAAGGTCCAGGTCATCCCCCGCGCCGCGAACGGCGCTCGGCCAGCCGACCACGCTGGTCACCGACGCCCATGCGGCCGGGCTGCTCGTGCCCCCCTACACCTTCCGCGCCGAGAACACCTTCCTGCCCGTCGACTACCAGCGCGGAACGGCGGCATCCGACTTCGGTCGCGTCATCGACGAACAAGTCACCTACCTGCGAGCCGGGCTCGACGGCCTCTTCACCGACCAAGCCGACATTGGTGTGCTGGCACGCGCGGAATATCTGGCCGCAACCTTCACCGGCGACAACTGATCATCCCTCACCGGTGTCCACTCGTTCTCACGGCGCAGGTGCTGTACACAACCTCTATCGATTGACCACAAGGAGTTCCACGACATGCCGACCGCGCCACGGCCGCCACGGTGAGCACTGGCTGAGGCGACATCAACGGGAGCGTTTATCCAGGCGCACCACCTGGTGCGCCTGGCGTCCGTCGTCAGCCCGACGCAACTGCCGGCGTCGGGCAATGTCCTGACGTTCAATTCTTCCGGTGATGGCGAACTGGAACTGTCGCTCGTCGCTAACGAACCCTGACCCGACCTGGCACTCAGCACGGCGCACACCTCGCTGCCGCTAAGGACAGCCCCAGAGGGCATCTACTGCCACCCTAGGTCCGGTTTACCCCTGCCCGTACTCACACGCGGACAGCACGGCGGTGGTTGTTCTGCTTCGCAGCACAGCTGAGACCATGATCTTTATGGGAGTCTTTCGGGCGTGTCACAACAGTCGGCGGTTCAGTGGCTGAACCGCGCCGATGCCACGGCACCAGGTCCTATGTTTCTTAACCTCGTCCGAGTTACGGGAGGTGTTTGATCAGATCCTCGACGAACACAGGCCCGTACGTTTGGCTGAGGTACTCCATGATCTCGACGCGAAGCGTGCCGTCAACGAGGTACTCCTCGCCCTCATCGAGGGTGATTCCGTCGGCCGGGTTGACCGGCAAGTTATTGCCCCGCGAAGCGCCGTCCTGCTCTGCCGTGTCCAGCACGTAGCCACCGGAGGCACCGGCACGGACCTCGCCGTGTGGTGCGTTTCCCAGCTGGAGCCCTCGCTGATTGGCCAGGCGGTGCGGTCGGTTCTCCCGGACGTTGTCCTCGACCCACTGTACTAGCCATGCGGCGGCGGAGATCACTGGTGTGGCCTGCTGCTTTGGGTCAGTGAGCTAACCCGGGCAGGAGGTTTCCTGGTCATCCAGCCCGAGCGCCACCCAATCGAGGCACTCCTGGGGCTTCTCTGATGGGCGTCCTGTCCCCAGCTCGCGCAACGCATGATCTCAATCCTCCTCCGGGTAGCGCACTTAATGTTATCCCGTAAAGATAGACCGCTATTACTTTGCGCTCCCTCCGCTCCCCCATTATACGTTCGTTGTTAACCCGCACGAAGACTTACCCAGTTGCCGTCGGCGTGGCAACAAAACTGTTGAACGTGGCGCGATTCCCATAGCCCTGCGGAAAAGTGTCAAGGGAGAGAAGAGAATTTTCGTGGCGCTCGACATAGGCTATCCTCGCGATGAACGACAAATTGACAAGATGCGCGGAAGCGTGGGTTACCTCTCCTCTCCAGCTCGGTCACTTCGCGGACAGCTCACCTGGACGGTTGCTGCGGTAGAAGAACGACCCCGAGCTCGCCGTTCCCGAGGACCCGCGTCAAGGCAATAAGACCCTCCAATATCGGGGCTTGCCCAGACCGCCGAGGTAATGCGGATGACGCCGTTCCTGCGCCGCTTAGGTGAGTTTTGTCTTGACTGCGCGCTCGATCAGGATCGGCAGGAAGCTGCGGATTCGGGCGTTGGCGAAGTGTTGCACCGCGCGCTGGAACTGGTCCCGCACGTCGGTCTCGTTGTGATCTCCGTGATGGGCGTACTGGATCACCAGCCGGTCTTGGAGCCGGGCGAGCTGAGCGTCGACCGCGTCACCAGGCTTGTCGGCGTGGTGGGCGCCTGCAGCAGCGGCGAGAGCCATGATGTGTTCCTGTCCGCGGCGTGAGCTCGGTGAAGCGTTTTCCTGACATGACGACGTCTACAACCACAACCACGGTAGGGCCGGAACATGAATGGAACGTGAATAACCTCGATGCAGCCATGCCGCAGCGGTCCACCACGGTCGCCCATGGAGGTGGTGGTGATAACTCCCGACAGGCGCTTACGGCGTGTGGGACCGGTAGCCCGCGCGGTGCCGGCCGGCTACCGGTGTCCAGACGGGTCAATAGAGGTGTTTGCTGATCAGCTCGCGCTGGCAGCTGTGGTAGCCGTCGGGGTTGGCCGGGTGGTCGTCTCCGTGCCAGCCGCACCGGCAGCGGGCGACGTAAGCGATGAAGGTCCGTTCGGCGCAGCGCGTGACGTCGGTCCAGGTGTCGCTGAGGGCACCGTCTCGGTAGCGGCCAGCGATATAGCGGTGGTGGATGTCGGTTTTGCTGTCGATCCCGGTGCCCATGGCCTCCATGGAGAAACTATGACGACCCCGGTGAATGCGAGGCAAACAGTGGGCCACGGGTGGGTTACAGCAGCGTGGTCGATGGGGTATGTCTACTGCTATGGCCCAGACGAACGGCGTGGCGACCATGCGGGAAACCGAGCGCAAGTATGAGGCAGTCGATGACTGGGAGCTGATCGACCCTGCCGGGTTGCTCGGGTTCGCTACCGGGACCGGACCGCACGAACAGAACTTAGAAGCGGTGTACTTCGACACCGCTGACTTGCGCTTATTACGTACGGGCATCACGCTGCGGCGTCGGGAGGGCGGGTCTGACCCGGGCTGGCACCTTAAGCTGCCGGCGGGCACAGACAGCCGACACGAGCTGCGGCTCCCGCTGGACCGCTCCCCCCATGGTCCCCCGACCGCCGGGCCATCGCCGAACTTGTCGATGACCACGTGACCGCGCACAGCATGGGTGAGCAGACCACCACCGTGTCCTGGCGGGAGGTGGAAGTCGAACTGGCCGAGTACACGCAGCACAAGCTGTTGGACCGCATTGACCGCCGGCTGCGCAAGGCCGGCGCCCAGCGGGTGCGTTCTTCCTCGAAGCTGGGTCGACTGCTGGCCGACCGGATGCCCCCCGCCGCGACACCGAAGGCTGATCAGGCTCGGTCGGCTGGACAGGCGGTCCTGGTCTATCTGGGGTCGCAGGTCGAGCAGCTGCGTCGCTATGACCCGCTGGTGCGCCAGGACGCCCCGGACGCGGTGCACCAGATGCGGGTGGCTGCCCGCCGGATGCGCAGCGCGCTGCAAGCATTCGGTCGAGTCCTGGGCCGGGAGGCGACCCGTGAGCTGACCGCGGAGCTGAAGTGGGTGGCCGGCGAGCTGGCCGGGGCCAGAGACGCCGAAGTGATGGCCCAGCGGTTCGCGGCGATCCTCGCGGAGTTGCCCGACGAGCTCAAGCTGGGGCCGGTCGAGGCCGCGTTGACGCGGGCCTTTGAGCGCCGACAGGCCGACGCCCGCCAGGTCGCGCTCGCCGCTTTGGACAGTGACCGCTACCTCGCGCTGCACGACCGGCTTGACGCGTTGCTCGCCGACCCGCCGGTCACTGCTCGTGCCAGTCGCAAAGCCAAGCGCGAGCTCCCTAAAAGCGTCCGGCGGGCTTACCGCCGCGTCCAATCGCGGATGGCCGACGCCGATCGGCAGCCCCCGGGCGACAGGCGTGACTTGGCCCTGCACGAGACCCGCAAGGCCGCTAAACGGCTGCGCTATGCCAGCGAGGCCGTCGAACCCACGCTGGGCAAGCCGGCCGCCCGGTTACGCAAACGACTCAAAGCCGTCCAACAGCTCCTCGGCGAGCACCAAGACACCGCCGTGTCACGACCCGTGCTGCGCGAGCTCGCCGCACAAGCCCACCTCGAGGGCGGCAACGGCTTCACCTACGGCCTCATGTACGCCACCGAAGCCACCCGCGCCGAACAAGCTGAAAACAACCTCCCCGCAACCTGGAAACGGATGCGCAAGCCCAAAAACACCGCCTGGCTAAACAAATGAATCAACAACCGCGCTCAGCGCAGGATGCGGATGGCTTCGCTGGCGGACACGGCATCGAAGACGGCGGTGAATTTGCTGTCGCGGTCCCGAATCAGGAACGTGGACTGGGCCGCGCGATCGCCGAGATCCATCAGGAAGTTCGTGCCTGCTGAGCCACCCAGGCACCGGTGGGGTTGAGGTAATGCCCAGGAGGTGGACGCGGCGGGTGGCATGCTCGACGACGAACAAGACGTACAAGCGGTGAAACAGCAGGGTGTCGACGCAGAAGAAGTCGGTGGCGAGGATGCCGTGGGCTTGACCAGCCAGGAACTGTCGCCAGGTGGGCCCGTTGCGGTGAGGTGCAGGGTCGACGCCGGCTCGCCTGAGGATCGACCACACGGTGCTGGGCGCGCTCTGGTGGCCGAGCCCGGGGAGTCGCCGTGGATCCTCTGGTAGCCCCAGGTCAAGTTTTCCGAGGCCAGGCGTAGCACCAACTGGCGTAGCTCCGATGTCGTGGACCGGCCGCCGGTGCGGCGGTGCCGGGGCTAGGTCCAGTGCCGTTTCACCAGGTCTCGGTGCCACCGCATGATCGTGGCAGGGGTGACGATCCGCTGGAGTCGGCCAGCTTGGGACAGCAACCGGGCCAGTGCCGCGAACACCGCACGGTCGGCCCAGGACAGACGCGGTCTGCCCACTTGGCGTCGTAACACGGCGACCTCATGTCGGAGGACGAGGATCTCGGCGTTCTTCGAGCGGGAGCTGCGGGCCAGTAGTCCGAGCCAGGCCAGCAGGTGTCGCAAGACCAGATACAGCAGTCGCATTGCCACAGCTGGCGATCATGCCGACGGCTACCGTTCAGCGACGCCGCAGGTTAGCGCCGTGGATGACCAGTTCGGCACCCACAGGGCCTGGTGGGCGTGACTGACGGCGTGGAACCACACCGCCACTTGTTGGTAAGTCCCTTTCCTGCGCGGGTAGGCCACGACATGGGTTGGGTCGCTGTACACCCCGGCAAGCCCCGTGAGGGTGATCGTGACGCCGGTCTGCTCGGCGTCTTCGCGGACCGCTGCTGCCGAGGCCGACTCCCCGACCTCAATCCGGCCTCCGGGCAGCTCCCAGTACCCGTCATCGGTGCGGCGCACCAGCAGCACCCTTCCGGGGGTCATTGCGCACCACGGCGTAGGCGACAGGCAAGAGGTGCTCAGGCTGCGCCGCGGTCCGATCGTGGTAGTCCTCAGTCGGCGCCATGGTCCGATCGTGGGTGGCGTCAGCATCACCGAACAACACACGGACAGCTAACCCCTGATAGACGGTCAGTGAACGGCCGCAGTGGGCGATTTCAACTGTGGCGAACGGGCAGTGCATATCGAGGAGCTCGTCGGGTGACCAGCGGTGGGTGAACCGACGATGGACGTTGGGCTGCTAGCGGGTTACGGTCAGGCGTCGCTAGGGTAGATCTGGGCTGGTGGCACCGGACGCGGTGGGCCGATGACGGGGCAGACCGAGCCGACAAGGCGATCGACAGCGGACGCTACGGCTCGACTCTGTGCTCAGCGCCGATAGCGCGATCGGGCTGGCCTGGACAGGGCTCGGCGTCGGTGTCTAGACGTTGGGTTCGCGGTTGGTGTAAGTGGGATCGGTGGAGGAGTCATGGCTGATAAATCAGGTACTACTGGTCAAACAGCTACTAAGGAACGCTCAACGGGCGATACTACCGCGACCTCAGCGGACGCCGGGGCCACAGCCAAGGTAGATGATAATGGACAGGAAAAAAATGTCAGCGCGTTGGCCGGGTTTCGGCTGCCGTGGCCGCAGGGCTTGGAAATGAATCCCACGCGCATGTTGTGGTGGGGTGGTTTGGCGGCGTTGGCGGCCATTGAGATCATCGAATGGCCGGTGGCGTTGGTCGTCGGTGCCAGCAGCTTCGTCGCCGAGCGGCTAGCCCGACAGGATGCAGCAAAAAGTCCCACCCAACGTGCATAAGGATTCCCGCACCGTCCCACCTAACAGGGACGGAGGGGGCTGTTGCGTTGGGCGCAGTTGGAGCAGTCGAGGTCGTTAAGCGAGGTTGGTCAGACCCGATTCCGCGAGTAGCTGGCGACATAAGGGCTGAAATGGCGATAGGTGCCCTGTTGAGCTGGGATGATCCTGCTGTCGAGGCTGGACGATCACAGGTGGAAGGGCACCTATCGGGTGGGCAGCGTACGCGGGGTCAGGCGATTGCGGCGGCTGGTGGGGATCGGCGCGCCGGATGCGTCGTTGACCCGCTACTCGGGGATGGCGGCGGTAACCGAGCTGCTGGATCGGCTGAACATGGTCAAGCTGCTGGACACGGCGATCGGTGCGATCAAGACCCGGAATCGGGGATACACCGGTGGGCAATTGCTGGTCGGGATGGCGTGTGCGCAGCTGGCCGGGGAGGACTTTTTGGTCGGGCTGGACCGCTTTCGCGCCGATACCGCTGGGCAGGTGTTCGCGGCGGTGCCTGGATTGTGCTCGACGACCGCGGCCGGGTTGGCGCGCCGGTTCACCGAGGGACAGTGGCGTGCGGTGGAGACCGGGGTCGGCGAGGTGCATGCCGCGATGCTGGCGCTGCTGGGCTCGGCGCGTGGCACCGTGTTGTGTGATCAGGTCACCATCGACCTGGACACCACGGACGTGGAGGTCTACGGCCGACACAAGCGCGGGGTGGCGTTTAATCACCAGGGCCAGCGGGTTGGGCGTGCGCATGTGGCGACGTGGGCCGACACCGCCACCGTGCTGGCCGCGGACTTGATGTCTGGCCGCGATGACCCTCGTGGGCACGCCGCCGGGCTGCTTGCTCGGGCGCTGGCCGCGCTCCCGGCGGCCGCGCGCCGCGGGCGGATCCGGTTACGTGCTGACGCTGGCTACTTCGCTGGTGAGCTGGCTCGGGTGGCGCTGTTGGCCGATGTGGAGTTCGCGATCGGTGTCCGGCGCATCGCGCCGCTGTGGCGCATCCTCGACGGTGTCGCCGATGATGCTTTCACCGAGGCGATCGACATGACCGGCGCGCAGGTCGCCGTGGCCGACTACTGCCCGGACTGGTGGCCGGCCACCACACGGCTGCTGATCCGCCGCGTCCGGCTCAACCTCGACCACGGCCAGGTGTCGGCAGATCCGCGATCGCGGCGTCGCCGTACTCTGCAACCTGACCAGCGCGCCCTGCCGCTTGACCAACTCGCCGGCGCCGACGCGGTCTACGGCTACTCGTTTATCGTGACCAACCTTGACGTGTCCACCCCGGACCAGGCCGCCACGATCGAGCACTGGTACCGACACCGCACCATGATCGAAAATCTGTCCCGCGATGCCAAGCTCGGCGCCGCCCTGCGTCATTTGCCCTCAGGCCATCCCGAGGTCAATACCGCCTGGATGTGGGGCGCTTTGCTCGCCGCCACCATCGCTGGCTGGTTGCACCAGCTCACCGCGACCGCCGGGGCCGGCGGTCAGTGCTCCGGGCATGGCCTCCGCGGCGGCCACGCCATGATCGCTACCTTGCGACACCGGCTGATCCGCGTCCCGGCCCGGCTTATCCGCCACGCCGGCGCGCTCATCCTGCGCCCCCCACCCGAACACCACCTGCTCAACGAGGTCCTCGCCCGCATTCGCGCCCTGCCCACCACCTCCTGACCACGGCCGCAGGCCCCGACACCTCTGGAACCCGCTACCCCGAAGCGCCACTCGGGCCTCTCGGCTGCCCACATCCCCGAAACCGACCGGAAACGATCAATCCTCACGGAAATAGATCACTACCGCCCCTATTCGCGGATTCGGGTCAGACCGCAGAGAGGCAACAGCGTGGGAACGGGAACGCGTTCGAGAGCAGGAATTGTGGGCGTGAGAGGATATTGTGCGCAACTTCGAGGCACGACGAGACGCCTACGTAAGCTTTTACGAAGCACTTCGCGAGATGGCTCGACTCCAACCAGGTCGATTGAGATCGGCACACCCGCTTATCACCGCATAAATACCGCAGGTCGCGCAGATTACGCGATAATCTTTGTTCCATCATCCGCTATCGCGATCGTTTCGTATAATCCCGTCGCCATCTCGTCTCCTGCTAAGCTGCCAGACCGCTGTGACGATTCCGGCAGCGGCTATCTCGCCGGCTGAATCGTTGTGTCGACAAGTCCCGCGATCTCACGCCTAACCGCTTGGGGCGCATGTCACCCTCCCGGGGGCAGCCGCCATCCAGCGTAGTTAGGTGAGGTGTTGATCTCGATGATCACGTGCGCGTGCAGTGACGTCCGTTGCGGGATCACCATGGGGATCACCCTGGGGTTCACCTGGGGGGACCGATTAGAGCGCCACCACCAGCACCAGCCGAAGCCGCAGCGCAGGCCGGACGTAAGAGGATCCGCTGTCATACCAGACTCGCTTGGCCACAAGCGGGATAACACATCGGCCGGGCAGCGCTGCGCCCCTCCAGGGTCTGGGTTTTCCCAGTCGTGGGGCGTCCCTATAGTCTCCACTTATTTTCGCATCCTTCGCCTTGCTCAAATCTCTCACCACTTCCAAAAGAGACCCAAAATCGCCCAATCCGGTGCCGATTACATGCGAGGCTCCTCTAGCTGACCTCGCTGGGTGACACAAGACTGAGCCTCACTCTTCCAATTCCACACCCCCGCGCGGACGGTCTGTTATTCACCGGCAAACGGTAGCGGGACGAGCGACACCAGAAAGAGTCTTGAAATGGGCGGCGTTTTCTATTGCGCGTGTGGCGTGGCAGAGTTATCTTTGGATTGTCAGCAGGGGCTGGGAAGCCAAACGGATTGCACGCCCAGCGTGAGCTATGTCTACCCGGAATGCGATTATGTCCGCGAACCCGCCCCGTCGCGCCCAATTGTGAAAGGATTCATGTG
This sequence comes from Pseudonocardiaceae bacterium, assembly GCA_036378735.1. Lineage (GTDB taxonomy): Bacteria > Actinomycetota > Actinomycetes > Mycobacteriales > Pseudonocardiaceae. Next base: position 12,312 of record DASUVX010000008.1, read on the forward strand.
CTATGACGACGCCACCCACGCCGACATCTGCCCGGGCGGGTGGGCGGTTGCGCAACGGCGAGTTGCGCCGACAGGTCGCGGGATTCCTGGCCGATCACGCGGGTAACGAGTTCACCCCAGGTGAGGTGGCGCGCGGGTTGGCGGGTGGGCGTCGGTCCTCCGGCGCGGTCGCCAATGCGCTGGCGCTGTTGGCCGAGCGGGGTGAGGTCGAGCGAACCTCAACCAGGCCGGTCCGCTACCGAGCAACCGCGACTACCACCACAGCTGCTGCCGCGCTGCACGCCCCGTCCGGCTCGCCCGCCCGATCACTCCGTACGACGGCGGCACCATCCGTCACCAGCACCACGACGTCTGCCCCGTCCGCCACCCCCGCGACGTCCACATCGTCCGGGTCGGTGGGGACGGCGGCAGCGGCGGTGGTGGTGTCCGGTCCGGTGACCCGGCCTAACGGGCAGCTCTACCACCCGAGGCAGCTCTCGGGGCTGCCGGATATGACCGCGCGAAGGGTGGCCCGCGCTCATCGCCGATCCCGGCCGGGTGGATCCCGACGTCCAGCTCGATTTACTGTGAGGGGGCTATGCCGACGAACGGCCGGACCGGTCTAGTGATCCCGGTGCCAGCGGCTGAGGGGCTGCTGGAGTTGGTGGAGGGGCGGCATCCTGGGTCGGTACGCCAGGGGGTGCCGGCGCATGTGTCGCTGTTGTATCCCTTCGTTGGTGTGGCCGAGCTCAGCGACCGGGACACCGAGGTGTTGCGCGAGCTGTTCCTTGAGCAGCAACCGATGCGGGTGGTGTTCGGGGAGTGCTACCGCCGCGGTGGTTTCGTGGCGTTGCGTCCTCGCCCGCTCGAGGGGCTGATCGAGCTGACGAACAAGAGTAGGCGCCGGTGGCCTGATGTGGTGCCGTACGGGGGTCTCTACGGGGATGTTGAGCCGCACTTGACCGTCGCCTTGGATACGTCGGAGGAGACGGCCCTGACGATCGAACAGGAGGTCACCGACCAGCTGCCGATCTCGGCTGAGCTGGGCGAAGCGTGGCTGCTGGCCTTTGAGGGACGGTGGATGTTGCGGGATCGGTTTGACTTCGGCATGGTCGCTAGCTCTGGATAGGCGGCGGCTCGCTGCGAGCGAGCGCGTCGGAGACCAGGGTGAGCCAGCGGACTTCGCTGTCCAGATCGTCGTCCTGAGCGATGGTCGCGTTGGAACTGGGCACGTACTCGCGAGCCGCCATGTTGTGTTGCCGCCGGTACACGGCGGCGCGAATATCGGCGGCTTCGATAGCGGCCGCGCGGCGCCGGTCGGAAAGTCCAGCGGCCTGGCGGCGATGCTCGTGGGTGTCGGTGGGATCGCGGTAGGGCTGGAGCGCGAGCAGGCCATCGCGGATGGCGATGACCCGTCGGTAGAGCAGTTCGGCAATGTGACCCGGCCATGACGGGCTCCATGGGTGGACGGGTGTGGCGTGGGTATTGTCGGGCTGCGCCTCATGCAGGATTTCCCAGAGCGGTCGCAGCCGGTGTAGTGAGCGCCGGTGCCGGATGCCGTGAACGAGGTGTTCCAGCCACGGGCCGAGCGTGGGCACGGTGGTGCCCAGGATGACCAGCAACACCGCGTAGGCGGGCATCGCGATCGCAAAGGTGCAGTCGAGCGTCGCGAACGCCGAAGCGCAGAAGGGCTCGGCGGGGGAGCCGCTGACGAGCTCGTTAATGACGCTGACCACCTTCTGGATCAGATAGCCGGCGTACAGCACAGATCCGCCCACGATGAGGATCATGCCCAGGCGCAGCCAGGACCGTGCCCCGCGCAACGAGCGCAGCGCGAGCGCCGCGAGAGCGACCACGGCGTAGGCGAGATAGGTCGCGTAGACCAGGGTGTAGACGGCCAGCGTCGGCTGGCTGCGGTAGAGCCCGGTGAAGATCCCGAGACCGCTGGGTGGCCTGCTGGCGAAGAACATCACGGCCATGACGGTGACAACGATCAGCAGGGTGATCAGCCGGATCCTGACCTTCGGGCGCACCTTGTCTTCGACGTGACTGACGTGGGACGCGAGGGTGAGCAGCCCGAAGGCCGCCACCAGCGTGCAGACATTGGACAGCAGCCGACCGAGGGAGGGCACGAGCGTGCTTTCGAAGGCCTGCACCGTGGGGGCGAGGGTGACCAACGCGAGTCCCCACGCGAGGGCGGTCACGATGAGGGGAATATCAGTTGGTTTGCGCTGTCCATGACCGCGCAGGACAACGCGGTAGCCGGCGATGAGAAAGGGCACGATGGCGGTGGAGAGAAAGAGCGTGGATACCCCCATCGTTAGGCTCCGAAGACGTACTCAATGCGGGTGAGTCGCCGTGCGTCGGCTGGGCAAAGGAGGTCGGTGGCGAGCTGGGGGCGCAGGCGGGCCCGTTGATGGATGAACGCCGCGATCATCTCCGCCTCGTGTTCTTCGGCTTGGAGGCCGCTGCGGTCCAGCAGGTGCGCGAATGCGGCCGGCGCGAGGTCAGGCGCGATGCGCTGGGCTTCTTCGTCGGACAGAACGCAGCGGCCGCGGTGTTGGGAGATCATGTGCCCGACTTCATGGAGAATGATGTGGTCCTGGTGGAAGCCGCTGGTGTTTTGGGCGTAGGCGATCACGTCGTGATCCGAGCGTGGCAGCCAGGCGCCGCAGCTGACGCCGGGGTGCCACGTCACAGCGCACAGATCGATGTCACGGCCGCGGTAGCGTTCGAGCCGGTCAAGGAACTGGTTGATGTCCCAGGGGTGAGGCACCCCGGTGCGGCTGAGGAGATCGTGTACCCGTTGTTGACAGCGGGCCCGGATATCCACCGCGGTAGTTCTCCTTTCCGCTCGAGACGAGCGCGGGACCGGGGACATGACCATGATCCTCTTGCGGCCTGCGGCCAGGGCGTAAAACGCGGTGTGGGGCGGCGGTCGTGCAGCACATCGTCAGGGGCCGAGAGGTCACGGGCGCGCTGTGATACAGCGTGACTGTTTCGTGTGGGCTGTAGGCGACGAAGCCATGGTGTCACCGCGGCGCCATGAGGCTGTCATGCTTCGTGGCTGGTGGCGGGCTTGCGACGTCGGCGGGTCGAGCGGGGTTGCTCGTCGTAGGCGCGCAAAGTGTCGATCAGGTTGGTGACCGTGTTGCGGTCGCGGGGGCTAAGCTCGACGACGCGTTCGGCGATGTGCCGCGCCTCGGTGTCGCGCCATGCGCTGACCTGAGTGATCTGGTCTTCGATCCGCGCGGCGGTGTCCTCGTCGAAGAAGTAGGTCACGGGGACACCAAAAAAGCTGGCCAGCGCCTCGACGTAGTGAATGCGCGGATGCGGCTGCTTACCGCTGACGAGCTGGTGGATCGCAGCCGCGGTCATCGCCCCGGGATGGTCGGCGATCCCGGCGGCGATCTCGCGGTAACTGTAGGGACCCCGGTCCGGGGGGTGCACGGTCTCGATGAGATAGGCGAGCTTGCCCGCGAAGGATGGTCTGCCCTGGTCGGGTTCGGTCATCGCCGGCCTCCTGACGCTCGCCACCGTGTCAACGTTAATCTCGATCGTCTCGACAGATCGTTTATGAATGTTGACGTATCGTAGGGGCTCGTATCCATCTGCGCCACAGTCTGTCAATGACTGAATCCCTGCCCGTGCGCATGTGATGCTCGAGGTAGGAGATGACGCGAGCGGCCACAGGCCTGCCAGACGGCGACCCGGAGATGGTCCAGGTCGCGGCGAGGCTCAGGTGTCAGCGCCTAGGCGCACATCGAGCCGGTCGCCGGTCTCGCAACCAAAGCCGCGGACCACCGCGCGGCGCCAAGGGGAGTCGTCGTGGCAGCCTTTTCTGACGGTTACCAACCCCGAGCCAGCGCGCCCATAGTGACGGAGGAGCCGGTGTAGGCGTTGGTGGCGACCAGGCCGCGGTAGAGGCGGGGATGCTCGCCGACGCCGTGGACATGGCCACCAGTCGGACTGTCGATACCACCCCTGCGCACCATTCGGCGGCGTCAGGCGATGCGCAGAGCCGGTCCGGTCGGTAGGGGCTCGATCGCGATGGAGGATGGCCAGGCCGCGGCGGTGGTGCGACGCACCGGGCTCCCGTCCAACGTGGACACCGCGGTGGGCGGGAGTGGCTTTCGCCAGGTGATCCCGGTGCTGTCCGGTTCGCCGGGCACGGAGCGGGGTGCTCATCGTGGTGTCAACATCAGCGCACCTTCTTCTTCGCATTCCGTATACTGACGTTGACAGAAGATGTCGTGTCTGCTTACATCTGCGTCACGTTTTGTCAACAAACGAATACGAAGAGGGGTTGGGGCGGTGCGGCAGGCAGCAGGGACGAAGCGAATGATTGTGGGTCGGCCACTACGGAGGCGGTCATGGCCAGCGTCGCCGAGCGTGCCTGTGTGCGCCTGGCCCGAGCAAAGCAGGCCGGTAGCGGCATGACCCAGCCAACCAATCCCCCGGTTATCGAGGGCAACGATGCCCACGAATCACAGCAGAACGGCAACCCTCAACTAGCGACCGGCGCACAGGCGCGCCTTGACGGAGAACAACAGATTGCCTGGTTGCGCAACAGCACCGAGGTCTTCCGCGCTCCCGGGACGTACCTTCCTTCAAGAAGGACCATCGGGGTGTCGGCTCTGGCGATCGGGGTGTCAGGACTGGCGGTGGCGGCGATGGCGCACATCCTGGCTCCAGGGCCGGTCTCTAGCGAGGTCATGGCACCCCCAACAGCGGCACGGCCGCAGGCGCGGCCCGCCACGTCGAGTGTCCTGGCCACCAACGCTTCACCCACGGTTCCACCAGCCGCCGTGGCCACGAACGTAACCTCATCAACCGCTCTCGACGCACCTGTCAGTCTCGCATCTCCCGCGCTGGCCCCCGCAGCACCGAAACCCGAACAGCACGTGTCCATAGCTGGTGGCACGACCGAGCGTCGCTCCAATTCCCGACACGAGCCGCGAGCTTTCTCGCCGTCTCCCCCACCGCCGCTGTCGAAGATGACAGCGGCCAGGTGGCCAAGTAGCGACGACGGGACCCAGGAAGACAGGGCCCAAGGCGCGCCGCCACCACCGCCGTCACAGGACCAACAGGACCGACGCGGTCAGCAATCGCAGTGGCGTTGGCAGAGGACCACCACATGCGATTCCTCGGGCCGATGCGTCGACCACTACAACCCAGCCCCCTCGGACCAGTAACCCCGGCATGCAGCACGCACTAGGACCGGCAACAACACGGCAAAGGGGAGTCAAAGTGAAACTGATTGAGCCTTCACAGGAGGCACCTCGGCACGATGGCGTGGGTGGCCACGATCGGCTCAGGCCGATCGTGGCCATGCTTGGTGGTCTCGCCGTCGCCGCGGGCGTGGCCTCGGTGGCGCTGGCGGCCTTCCATCACAACTCCTACGCATTCATCCCATCGCCGGCCGCCGTCATCAGGGCAGACCCGCCATCGCCGCCACCACCGGGGGCAACAGGAAACCCCGATCAGCAACCTCGGCATGTATGCACGCACTGGGACCCGGAGAACAACACGACCCAAGATGTGCCATGCGACAACCCCTCATAAGCCGGAACCGCGGGGAACCAGTGTGTTCCTGCGCCTCATCTAGGGCTGGCTGGTGGCCGACTGACAGCCGAGAGCTGAGCATCGAGTCCGCTCCCTCAACCGGCAGCTAGCCGACGGTCTTGTGTCCCGGCCGGAACGTCGGCGCCCACGATGCGATCAACTACCGCGAGTTCCCATCGGCGGCAAGCCGGGCCGCCGCATTTCGGGCCGACCGCCGGAGGAAAGCACACTTTCTGCTGGCCGTGGTGAGGGGCTGGTGGCCGGAATTGTGTCACCGACTGCCTGCCTCGCCGCCGCGGTCAGCTGGCGGAGGCGGGAGCAGGAGTTGCATGTGTGCGCTGGAAACCGCGCGTTTCTCCGAGAGATCCTCCTGCGTCGTGGCGCGCAGACACCCCGTGCTCCGCCGACGGTAGCGCCCGCTGCCGTTGCTCACACAGGGCGTCGTAGCGTGCGATCCCGGTGCTGGTGAGCGGCTGCGCCTGACACGTCCGGGTCGCTCACCGCGACCAGCCCTGCCGTCCGCAAGTCAGCAAGCGTGTCAGCGACATAGCCCGGTACCCGACGGCCGGCGTCGAACCACCGGCCACCCTTCGTGGCTACGCCGCCGGCACTGACTCGACGAAGTGCGATCCAGTCATACAGGTTGGATCCGGCCAGGGGGGCTTGGCGCATGGCGGCCGTCGGGTGCGGTTGACCGCTCTCCCATCTGTCGGCCTCAGGCAAGCCTCCCCGCCGGGAGTGACCCAAACCACAGGCATGCTCTGCTGACGGTGAGGAGTGACGTTGGCTGCCCACCTCGTGTGGGCACGTGTCGGCTCTGCACAGGGGTCCGCTGGCCACGGAGCGATCGTGCTGTCCGATTTGGCGTAGTTGTGCACCGGCGGTACACACCGCCAAGTTCACCTGGCCGGGACAACTCCGAAGCGCCGACTCAAACCGGTCAGCTCACGGCCATCAGCGGGGGCGCTGGGTTTGGCACAGCTAGTCGGCAATGGCTTCGCGGCCGAACACGTCGTGATGGATCCGCTGAGGAGCCAGCTGCTCGGCGTGTCTCAGGACCCGTAAGCTCTTATGCCGTTTGACCGGCGACCAAGGCGGGACCGAACTCGGCTGGCAGTTGATGCCGCGCAGCAATCTGGGTGCATCGCCTTGGCGACTTCGAGCGCCTGGCCGTACTGACCGAGTTCCACTGCGGTGCCGGTACGCCAGATCCCGACGGAGTGGGCCCTGACCATAACTGCGCCCAGGTGCCGACTTCCGTGCCGATCCGGGCTGCTAGCGCCGAGGTCCTCCCTGGGGTGGGTGGTAGTGGCAGGCGGCTTGCGCCGCGACCGCCAGCGCGGCCGAAAGATGCAGCATCGTGCATACCTGCATGGTGTCGTGGTCATCCAGCTGGCTGGTCAGTGCCTGCGCGGGAGCGGCGCCGGAAGGTACTACTCGGGCTGATCGGTGCACCAGCAGGCTGAACTGACCTCGTCCGCCAGCCGGCTACCTAATCAAATGTCTGAGCACTTCCCCGTTCCTGGTGGACGTCTGTAGTGCGGGGAGCCGGTTGCGACGGCCACCAGGAACGACGGGGGTGGTCTGCGATCTAGTTGTTGGGGGTAGCCGGATCGAGGGCAGTTTTGACGGCGGTGAACCGTTTGGGCTTGTCCTGGGTTTGGGCGGCGTACCCGGCCGCGACGAGTTTGTCCAGGGCGTTGGCCACTGCACCCGAGGAGCGCCCGAGTGCTTTACCGATCGCGTTGGGACTGAACTCTTCGCCGGGGTGGTCACGCAGCCAGTCCTCGACCATCCCACGCAATCCACCGGACGGGAGTCGTCGCATCGTCTGCTGCCCGTCCTCCGAGATGTCCTTGCCCTCGGCGCTCGGCGCGGTGGTGTCCGCCCCGGCGTCCGCAGCCACCTTGTCGAGCGAGTCGCCGTCTGTCATGGTCTCGCCGGTATCCGTCACGTGGGTGCGGGTATCCGACGGTGCGGTCGTGGCGTTCTCGTCGGTGTCGGTATGTTCGGTCTCCGCAGCTTTCGAGGTGACTGAGGGCGCTTCGGGGTCGGTGATCGACCACAGGTCTGCCGCTCGTCGACCGCCTGCGGTGATCCCCGGGGTCCGACTGACGCTGCCCTTGTTCGCCCATCGGGCGAGGATCTTCGCTGCGGTTGATCTGCCGATCCCGGCGTCGGTGGACAGGTCGGCGGCGGTGCTGTCCGGGTTGGCATGCAACGCTTCCCACAGCCTGTGTTCCGCCTCGGTGCACGCCGTCATGTCGGTCGACTCTGGGTCTTCCTGCAAGACATGGATGGTGCTTTGGTTGGCGGTGGCAGTTTCGTCGGTGCGGGTCGTGCTGGACATGACTACCTCGATTCGTCGTGTGATCGATTGCGGTGGTGTCATGCCCCGGCCGAGGCGGGTATGGCCCCCGGTGCGCTGCCGGTGTGTGTGCGGGCTACCCGACTATGGACGCTTCCTTCGCGCGGTGAAGTCAAGCGGGTTCGGCGATAACGCGCCGACCGGACGCTGGGGTGTCATTGTCCGGCGAGGCGTGGCGCTGTTGCAGGCGTGCGGCCAGTTCGAGGGCCTGCGCGGTGGGGCTTTCGTCGATCTCGGCGAGGCGGGTGGTGAGCAGGGCTAACGTGCGCGGGATGGCGTCGAGGTGCCCAAGCCGGTGTTGTAGGCGCATGATGTCGCGGTAGAGCAGTTCGTTGTGCGGGTCGAACGCCCGCGCGGTTTCCAGCAGGTCGAGGGTGCGTTGGGGGTCGGAATCAACCAGCGCCCGGGCTAAGGCGGCAACGGCGTCGAGGGCGTCGCGGCGAGTGGCCTCGCGGGGTGCCTCGATCCATTCGGCGTCCACTCCTTCGGCGAGACTGCCGCGGTAGCAGTCCACGATCCGTTGGTAGGCGGCGATCCGCTCGCTGTTGCTGCTCGCCTTTTGCCGCGCGGCCACGGCGTCGCACAAGTGCCAGTAGTCGACCGTGACGAAGGACGGGTCGAGTTGGTAGCGGCCTTCGCCTGTGGTGGTGAGGTCGCTGACGGTACCGTCGGTAGCCTGGTTTACCGCGCGCCGAAGTCTCGATAGTGCAGTGTTCAAGGCGTTGGTGGGCCGTTCAGGTGCGTTGTGTGCCCATAGTGCGGCCACGAGGGCATCGCGGTGCACGCCTTGAGGGTGCAGGGCGAGGAAGACCAACATTTCCCGCTGGCGTGGGGGGAATGCCGAGGTGATTTCCTGCACTGCGCCATCCGCCGCGGAACTGCCCTCACGGGTGTCCACGGTGTGATCGAGGGTCCAGTGCACCCGGGGGCGACCCAGTACGGTGAGCGTGATCGGGGCGGTGTCTGCGTTGCGGTGATCTGTCTCGTCGGGGGCCGCCGTGGCGCGGGTGGCTACGGCTGCGCGCTGCTTCGCGGCGGGTTCGTTGTTGGGTTTCGCGTGGGGCGGCGGTGGTGGACGTTCGGCAGGTGGTGTCAGGCCGCCCGCTCGGTGTGGGTTGATGCCCTCGGGTGCCTCGCTGGGGATCGCGGTGACTTCCAACGCTGCGTCACCGGCGACTTCGTTGATGTCATCGCGGGCATTGGGGATGTTGGGGTGGGCTTGGTGCAGCAGTGTCAGCAGCTCGGCGGTCTCGGCTTCGGGAAGGTGAAACATCCGGGTGCCCAGCAGTGCTTGTCCCGGACCTGGGCTGGCCGAGGAGACCGTGCCGTCGTCGCGGATGTAGGCGCTGATTCCTGGTCGCCATTGATCCAGCAACACGCCCACGAGCCCGAATGGCGCGCCGTTGTCGAGGATGGCCTGCAATCGTTGCGTGTTCTGTGCCGTCGGGCGGGCCACCAGCGCTATTGGCGGCCACGCCGACTGGGTGGTGGCGCCGGTTTCCCGGGCGCGACGGAGCATTTCGGTTTCCAGCTCATCAAGGGCGGCGTCGAGATCAGCGACCACGCGCAACGCGGGCGGACATCGGCCATGCGCGTGCTCGCGTCCTAGCAGCAGCGCGAGATCATTAATGGGCATGATTACCTGCACGCACTCCGCTGCGACCGACGGTGGGGTCAGCAGGGCGAGCAGCAGCGCGCGAGCTGCCGCACGTGCTCCCGCGCCGACCAACCCCAGCCCACGGGCCGCAGCCAGATCTAGGGCGATCTCCCGCCCATCGCGTACCCCGAGACCCGGTGCCCGCCGCGCATTCCCGGCCTCGTCAGGAGGGGAGTTCTGCGTGGCACCGATGACGAGGGGTGGTACCTGCCTCGGGTGGTGCTCGCCGTCGTCGCGGTCGCCTTCCGGACGTGGGTCGCCGTGTTCGGTCCGTAGATGCGCCAGTCGCAACTGGTAGACCACCGGTCCCACGGGCAGGTCGTCGCGGCGGCCACTTCCCGGCCGGTAGCGGCGTCGATAGCGACGTCGGGCCACGACCAGCGCGGTGCTGACGGCGGCGGCCAGGCCCAGCCCGACGAATACGCCCGGCTCCCACTCGATCCCCGGCCTGGATCCCATGGTGGGTTCATCGTGGGGTGTCGGAACTACGGAATGCACAGGAGCGGCGTTGGGGCTCGCCGACGGCGACGTCGTCGGCGTCGGAGGTGGTGGTGCTGGTGCCGGCATGGTGGCCGGTGCCGCGCGTTGATCTGCACCGGTCGCGGCGGAGATCGAGGAGGGCACGATGAGTCGTTGCCCTGGAAAGATCAGGTTGGGGTTGGTGAACCTGCCGCCGTAGGGCTGGGGCTTGCCCTTGTTCAGCGCGAAGATCTCGGGCCAGCGTCCGGCGGCACCGAGGGTGCGCTCCGCAATCCGGGACAGCGAGTCGTGGATTCCGTTCTCCGGCGCACGTACCACCACGGAGCCCGCATCCTGAGCGACGGACGCCGCTGGAACGGTGGGCAGCGTCGTGGTGGCGATGACTTGGCCGTGTCCGCTGATGGCCTCGGTGATTCCGGCAGTGGTGACCGAGGGGCTGCGGTTGCCGAGCAGGGAGACCACGATGCCGGCGACGAGGATCGCGGCGATGGCGTGTACCGGCCCACAGGTGGGCAACTCGGGCCACCGCAGGCCGCGTGCGGCTGCCAGGGCACAGCGCGCCACGTCAATCACGAACGCGGCCCAGGTGATCCAGCACAGACATGCCAAGAGGTCCAGGAGCAACGGGGTGGTCAGCGGACCCGACAGCACCGCCTGCATCTGCGCTGGTGTAGGGGCGTGATCGGGCAACGGCCAGCCGATGTAGTGCCACAGCGCCCACGGCAGCACGGCCACCAGTCCGGCCAACAGCCCTGATGCCACCAGCGCCTGACCCAACCGCCCCACGAGGTGGGCGGCGCCGAGCACCAGCCGCCGCAGCACGCGGGAGCTGCGCGGAGGGATGGCGGGGCGTTGGCTGGCCGGCGCGGTGGTCACGGGCCTGTGTCCCTTCTGCTGTTACGGCTCGATGGTGAGCACGCCGCGCACTGGATGTGCGCTGGCCGTCCCGTGCACCCTCAGGGCGGGGATCCCGACCAGGGCCAGCAGCTGGGTGCGGTGGCTGGCGGTAATGGTGACTGTCACGGTGTCGCCGGTGACGGTCACGGTGCCGGTCTGCCTCACGGTGCTCAGGTAGCGCCGTGCCATCACGGCGGCTTGGGAGGGAACCAGGTGCACGGCTCCGGTGGCGCGGTAGGCATCCAGGTCGAGGGCTTGGGCACCGGCGCGGGCGGCGGCCTCGGCCTGACCGTTGATGCGGACCTTGTCGGCCAACGCGAGGCCACCGTCCAGAGTCAGGCCGGCCAGGGCGAGGATCGCAGCGAGGACGGTCACCACGAACGTCGAGATGCGACCCTCATCACCGGTCCACCAGCCGCGCCGCGAGTTGTTCCACCAGCGCAGCCGCTGGCCACGCCGTCCCGCGCAGAAACTCTGCGCCTTGACAGTCATGAGCCGCTGCCCGTGCTCGTCTCGACTGCGCGCCAGGTGTCCACCGGCTCGCTGGCGGTGCTCGACACCACGCGCTGACGTGCCACACCGAGGATCAGCGCGTCACCGAAATCGACGCCACAAGTCACGGTCACGGTCACGGTGCCCCCGGGAACCAGCCCAGCCATGGCGGTAGTGACCTGGACCGAGCGGCACACCACCCCGGCGTTCGACAGCGCGCTTCGCGCGGTGGACTGTGCTGCGGTGACCGCGGCGGGGACGCTGCGTTGCAGGCTTGCCGCGCGGGCGGCCTGGTGGGTGGCGTCATCCAGGTGCAGCCGAGCGTCCACTCCCCGGTGGATCACCACCGCGACGAACACCAGCGGCATGATCAGAAGTGGAGTGATCAGAGTGATTTCGGCGGCCACCGAACCTCGATCACCTCGCCACCAGGCCACCCACCGGCTTGCTCGATCCGCGTGCGTGCCCTGATTCGTTCGCACCGGCACTCACTTCCCATCCACGGACAGATCCGGGATGAACCTCTCCACGGGCCCGGTGGCTTCGGCATGCACCGGCAGATGCAGCAACGGGATCACCGCCGTGGTGTCTCCGCTGACTCGGATCATCACGGCCCCGCCGCTGCGGGCCGCGTCGATACGAGCATCGGTTAGCGGCCCGTGGCCGAGCTGATCGAGCAGGCGGCGGGCGGCGGCAGCGCCCTGAGCTGCGGTTGCGTCTTGGGCTCGGGCGGTGGCCAGTCCCTGCGCGGCGGCGGCTTGCGCAATGTGGGTCGCATGTGACCACAGGGCGAACTGCACGATGGCCATGACCATGAACAGCAGCAACGGGCTGGCGATCACCAGCTCGGCACTGACCGAGCCGCGATCCCCCCGCAGCCGCACAGGCCAGCGCCAAGCCATCTCAGAGTCCGAGGTTGATGCCGTTGGCCTTGGTGACGACCTTGCCAACGATGATCGTCACGACCGTGAGAGCGGCCACCACGAGCAATGCGGTGATCACGACCGTTTCGGTGGTGTAGCCGGCGTCGGGGTTGCGCCGCAACTCAGCGATTCGGGCACGCAGCCCGGCGGATAGCAGCGTCCAGTAAGTCCCCATCACCAGGTCTCCTTCACAGTCCGTTGAGGACTTGGGTGAGCGCGGGAAAGCCGATGAAGATCAGGAATCCCAGGAACAGGACCATCACCGGAAGCGACATTCGTTCCGTGGCTGCTTGGGCGTCGGCTTCGGCGTCGGTGATCTGGTGGGTGCGCAATGCCGCTGCCTTGGCCGCCAGCGAGGCGCGGACCTTGGCTCCTTCGGTGCCGGCGAGGCTGACCGAGGCCGCGAGCTCGGCCAGTTCGCTGACGCCAAGTTCGTCGCCTAGTTGCCGCAGGCTTGCCCACGGCGTGGTCCGGGTCAGTCGCGCGGCGTCCAACGTGCGGCCGATGTGCGCGAATGCCCAGCCATCGCCGATGGCCACTGAGTCGTGCAGCGCACTGTCCACGCCAGCACCACCGGCGAGGGTGATGCCCACCAGGTCCAGATAGGCCGACAGGGCGTGGCGGAATCCGACGCGCAGCCGCTTGGCCTCGGCGCGGGCCCGCAAGTGGGGCAGCAAAAAACCGAGGGTGGCGAGCACCAGTGCGGCAATTAGCGGTGGTGTGATTCCCAGCGACAGGTCACTGATGCTGAGCAGCAGCTGCGCTAGCACTGGTGCCAGCAGGCCAGCGACCCCACATGCGGCCTGCTGCGCAAGGTGGACGGACGCTGGCCGGCCAATAACCGCCAAGTCGCGGAGCAGGCTGGCCCGGGGCAATCCCAGGGCCTGTAACGGGCCGACGAAGGGACGACCCAGCCGGGCTACCCATCCCGGGTCACTGACGGGCAGGAGTGGTGCGGGCAGCGGCGCCGGTGAGACTGTGCTGGCACGGGCAAGCACCGCACCCAAGGCAGGGCGGGGCGGGAATAACCCCACCACCAGCGCCCACAGTCCGATGCCCAGCCCAGCGCCCAAACCCAGCGCGGTGATCACCACGTTCCCTTCCTGGGCCCGTTGACAGATGTCGAGAAGAACCGGATCGGCTCGGGCACCGTCGCGATGCGGGCCAGCCAGGTGAAGCCGAGGCCGAAGAGCGCTCCGACAACCATCAGCAGGATCTGGCCGGTGATCGAGTCATAGGCGGCGAGGTATGGGCGATCGAGCAGGACTATCCCGGTGGCGAAGCCCAGCGTGGTGCCGACGATGACCCGGATCGAGGTGCGGGTGCGGGCGCGACCGGCCTGGATGCGCATTCGCATGGATGCCTGTTCGCGGGCGGCCTGGGCCAGCGAGCCCAGCAGATCCCTGAGCTGGCGGGCCTGATGGTCAGCGGCCATCACCAACGCGGCAATGACGAGGTCCCCGGTCGGGTCGGCGAGCTGGTCAGCGAGCGCCCGCAGGCAGGGGGTCAGGCGTTCACCGTTGCTCAGCCGCGCGGCGAGTTCGCTGACTTGTGGCCGGATGGCGGTCGGGGCCAGCGGCGCAGTGACCAGGATCGCCTGCTCCAGCCCAGCAGCAGCAGCCAGGGTGTCCCGCAACATCTCTGCCCAGGTGGCGATCGCCTCGATCCGGTCCACCTGGTGGGCATGCCGCGGATCGCGGCCCAAGACCGGAGGCAGCGCCCAGCACGCCAGAGCGGCCAGCCCGGCAGCCGCCACCCAGTCGGTGATGACACCGGTGACCACACCGATGGCCACGGCAGCAGCCAGCCGCACCAGCTGCTGCTCATCCCGGCGGTGGGGATGCCGGCGGGTGAGTTCGCTTTGTTGACGCGGGTTCACGCCGTTCCAGCCAGTGATGACCAGCAGCAGGCCCACTCCGGTGCCGAGTCCCAGTAGGGCGGTGACCACCGTGGTGGCACTGATTGTCGCGGTCATTGCGGCCACCAATCCGCGGGTTGCTCCAGCGCCCCGGGATCGAGGCCGCCGTCGATCAGGTCGTCCAGGGTGTCGGTGCGCAAGGTCCCTGCCACGGGCCGCGCGCGACGATCAGGTCCGGGTCGGTAGACCTCGTTGGAGATGACGTGGGCGCCGTCGGCGCCCACGACCTCACGGATTGAGGACCCCACCCGAATCCTGCGATTAGTGTCGCCGCTGTAGGCGAAGGCGAGGTGCACCACGAAGTGCACCGCCGAGGCCACGAGCAGGTTGGTGGCTTCCAAGGGAAGTCGCTCGGCGCCTTGGGCGGCGTAGGAGGCCAGGCGGGTGAACGCGATCCGGGAGGACGACGCGTGCAAGGTGGCCATCGAGCCGTCGTTTCCTTGACTCATCGCATTGCACATGGGGATCACTTCCGGGCCGCGGATTTCGCCGACAATGACCCGATCTGGACTCATCCGCAGCCCCCACCGGACCAGTTCGGCCTGGGAGATGCCGCCCTCGCCCTCGATGTTCGGCTCACGGGCCTGCAATGCGGTCACGTCGGCGTGGTGCTCAGGATCCAGGTCCAGGCCGAGTTCGAAGGCGTCTTCGATCGTCACGATGCGTTCCATCCGACCCATCTCCGAGGCCAAGGCCCGCAACAGGGTCGTCTTTCCACTTCCGGTTCCACCGGTGATCAGGATGTTTTTGCGCGCACGGACCAACGAGCGCAGAAACTGCTCAAGTCCGCCGTCAAGGGTGCCCACTTCACGCAGTTGGGGCAGCGTGACGGTGCGGTACCCGTGCCGGCGAATGGAAAGCGCGGTGACCCCATCGGCAGTCAGCGCCATCACCGCGAACAGCCGCTCCCCGCCCGGCAGCTGGACGTTGACTGCCGGAGCACCCCGGTCAAAACGGCGCTCCTCGGATGACGCTCGCGCCGCGAGCATCCGCACCAGATTGGTCAACTCGTCGTTTGACCCGGCGACCGGGGAAACCTGGGCCCGGCGACCGTCGCGGTACTGCACGAACACCCGGTCGAAGCGATTGACGTTGATCGTCTCCACGCTGGGGTCATCCAGCAGCGGCTGCAACCCGGCCATCCCGAAGACTTCGTTGATCACCTCGGTGATCACCTGCTGCTCGGCATCCTTGGCAACGAGCATCCGGTTGGCCATCAATTCGGCTTCGCTGTGTGCCTGAGCCGCCTCGTCCAGAATCGCCCAGGCCAGGGCTTTACGCTGATCGTGATCAATTGTGTGGTGAGAGTGCGCCGCTTCGACCCGCTTCGGTAGCTCAGTGCTCAACACGGTGCGCAGACGCTGGCGCAATCGCGCCAGCGCCGCAGCGGTATCCGGCGACTTGCTGCCCAGGCTCGAGACCAGACGGGCCGGGTCGTCAAGGGCTGACACCCGTGTCCGGTGGCTAGGCAGCGTCGTCAGCTGTTGGCCGCCGTCAGCCGGGGAAGTCATGATGCTCGTCCGTTTCGACAGGTGGCGTTCGGCGTGGTCGCGTTCAAAAGCCGCGGCATCGAACCCACCGTCTGCACGCGGATCGTAGGTGCGGCATGGCCACCAGCCGAATCCGACCGTGGCGCAGGAGCAGGTTCATTCGGTGATGCGCTGCAGTGCTCTGGGCTGGGTGGCGTAGCCAGGTTCGTCAGCAACGCTCTCGCGACGCTGCCAGCAGCACGACCTAACGCGGAACGCGACAGTCGGCCCTGGCTGCGACGGTGGCCGCGTAAGGCGGCCGCACCAAGACCGTCTTCGGGAATCCGTCCGAAAACGGGCACATCGAGCTCGCGGGAGACCTCGGCTGTCGAGTAGCCCTCACCGACCAACAGCAACGCGGGACGTGGTGACCACCGACTCACGGCCGCCACGCGACTGGCCAGATGTGCCAGGTCGTCGGCGTGTGCCCTGCTCAATAGCAGCATGATGTCTGCCGAGCGTAAGAGGGGCAGCACCACGGAGGTCGGGTCTGCGCGGCCACAGTCAGCGATCACCGTCGTGTCGGTTGCCCCGCCCGCCATGCGCAGCACGCTTGCTCTGGCGGCGCTCTCAGGTGCTAGCGCGACCAACGCGGCCAGTGCGTGGTCTGCGCCTGGTGGCGCAAGCACCACTGACAGCCCGCTCGGTAGCTGCTGGGTGTGCTGCCACAGGATGGCCGGTTCGCTGCCGCGTCGGGCTGCGGCGGCCAAGCTCACCAAACCCGGTGACGATGCCATTGAGAAGCGAGTGGCGATGTCACCGCCGGATGGGTCGCACTCCAGTAGCAGACACTGGGCTTGCGCCGGCCAGTGCGCGGCCAGCGCCACGCAGAACGTAGTAACCCCGGGGGAGCCCTTCAGACTGCAGACCGCGACCAACATCATCGACTACTTCCCGACAGCATCACCAGCGACAGCTGTCCGGCAGGCATGGCCGCGACTTGGCGGGCGGCAGTCTCGGGGAGCTGCAGCGATACCACCGTGACCTGTTCATCGGCCCGCGCCGTCACGCCGGTCACCGTCGCTTGCCACGTCGCTGGCACGGTCGGTAACGCGAACGCACTCGATGGCCCGGTCGCCGAGTTGGGCACAAAGACCACCGCCACGTGGGCGCCGGGGGTTAATTCGGGTGGGAACATTCCCGGCTTCAGGGCCAGCGCGGTGATGGCCTGCCCCTCACCGGGAATCAGGGCAGTGCCCAGCATGTCGGGGGTCAGCAATGACCCGGGAGGCAAGCTGGTCGCCAGGGTGCGGCCGACCACGGTCGACGCCTGTGAGGCGGCTACCGTGGACATTGCCGGGTCGACGGCGATGCTCACCTCGCGCAGATCGGCCCGAGAAATCATTTGTCCGACCGACACCGGGCGGCCCAGAACCAATACCCGCCGTTGGTCACCTGCGGCTAATGACCAGAGCACACTACCGACCGCGCACGCGAGCACCAGCAATACGCCGACCAGCAGGTGTGGAATGCTGCGTCGCTGACCGCCGTGCAATCGTGAGGTGGTATCCGGCCTGGTCCACGATCGGTCCGCGGTCACGCTCGATGTGTTCACCGGGTGCCTCCAAAACTACGCGCCTAAAACATGCCGCATTGCGGGAATCCAGCGACTAAAACAGTGGATTTCAGTTCCCTCGGATTATTCCTGGATCAGCGTGTACCGGCGCCCAGGGCCTGGGCTTCAGCCACTCGGAATTGGGTGCTCGCCGAGGTCGTCAGATCCGGAAACGTTCCGCGTTGACCGGCTCCCCACCAGATAACCGACCAATGCACCGTCGCAGTCACCGGAAATGTCTGGCCACTCTGGCCTGCCGAGGAAATGCGGTAGGTGTGACCGCAGTCCGGCGACGCTGCTCTCGGGTTGTCACCGGATGGGAATGGGGTGCCTTGCCCGCGGCAAATCACCGACGTGCCGTCACCCATTGACCACGCTACCGAGGTGGGTCTAGCCACTGCCGTCACCGACACTCCGGGAACCAGCGCGGTCGCCGACCTCGGCCCCCAGCTTGCCGAATCCAGCCATAACCAAATCGGCAGGTTGACCAGCTGCTCTCCGACCGGGTTGGCCTCGATTCGGGGAGACGGCAGGAGCAGCTGGCTGCGGGCCTGCTCAGCAACCTGCGCCGGTGAAGGCAGCGCGCCGGGCTGTCTGTCCGGGATCCACACCGGCGCTCGGTACAGCGCGTCGATCACACCGCTCTGGTCGCACTTGTACACATACCAAGCACCCGGCTGACCAGACGCTGGATCTCCCGAAGCAGCGATGGCCACCCGGCCCGCCGTCCGCCGCCACAGCGCGGCCGGCCGAACGCGCAACGCCCCGTCCGCGACGTGTGGCCGGTAGGCAACGGTGGACACACCATTAGTAGGAGGCCGGTAGTCACTGCGCACATAGGAGCACTGCACCGGCCGATCAGGAGCACCAACGTGATCATCCCCATCCCGCCGGCCACCCGGCGGGACCACCCGCGGTCGCGGGACCAGGGCGCCTGGACCGCCGTCCGCACCCCTACCCGCACGCAGCTCACAGCCCGGGTTCGGGTTCTGGCCGCAGTCCACACCGCCCCACCCTCCACCGGCCAGCGCTGGAGCCGACGACGCGACCAAGACGGTCAAGGACCCGCCCACGACGATGATCACCCGGGTCAGCACGTGCCCACCGCCTCGACCGCGAAACGGGTCACCTTCCAGGTACCATCCCGGGCGAGCTTTACTTCAGCAGTGATCGCCCGCCGGCCTCCTGGAGTGTCGTCGGCGAGCTGGCCGTTGTCAGCGCGGTATTTCAGCCAGTGGCTGTCATCCCCACAATCGGAGATCATCACCGTGGTTGGGGCTTCCGCAGGTTCCACGGAGGACACCCGTGGGTTGTTGACCGGCTGCCCCCGGCTCACCAGACCGTTGTAGTGATCGGCATACATCGTGCGGGACAGCACCAACAGCGCGTCACCGGTGGCGTTCTGCGCCAGTTTGGGAGACCGCCAATCCGACGTGGTAGCGGCCTCAGCGAAGTCCCGCCACATACCCTGGTAAGCGGCAATGGCTTGTTGCCGCGCGACGTCAGCTGGCGAGGACGCTGGCGCGATTGGGGCCGAGGCCGGGGGCCGCGCTGCGCCGTGAGTTGCCGCTGGCGCCGACCCAGGTACACCTGCACTGCAGCCGGTCAGCGCTAACGCCGCGATGGTCGCCGCACCTGACCAGATAGCACGCGATCGACCTCCCAGGGAGCCTGCCCCTCCTCGGCGACCAGCTAGCGGTGGCGATGGATGCAGAGGTCGACGAAGCGATTCCGGGTGCGGTGGCCGTGACCACCACCCTCGGGTCCGTCGACGCGAGAGCATCCATCTCATCCTCTGGCCTCCTGCCCCTAGCGCGCCACCTAGCTTGCTGCGCCATGTGAGCATCTGTTGACGCACAGTGGCGCAGATGTAAGCAGAGGACCCGCCTACTGTCAACGTTCATACACGGATGGTAAGCATTCCGAATGCCAACGTTGACAAGTCTTCGCGGGTCAAGAGGCGAGTGTGACCGAACCTCAGCAGCGCAAACGATCCCATGCAGCCGCCTATGCCGGCGCTGGCGTGTGCTGTCAATCCAGCACACGGCCGCCAGCCCCGCCGGACTCTTCCAGACCATCTGTGGACGAGCGACGACGGACAGGCAAGTGGCTCCTGCCGAGAGATCCCGGTCATGCGGCTCCTGGACACGGCCGTGAACCCGTGTTGGGCGATACCCTCGTGGGGATTGCTCGGTGCCGTCATTGGCGTGGCGCTGTGTCAGCCGACTCAAGCCTTGCTGACCGTCCGCCGCCAGGATCATCGGCTGATCAATGCTGTGGCTCTTGGCCTCATCACGGCGGTTCTGTTTGGACTACTGGCTTGGCGAGTCGGTGTCCGGCCCGAACTGGTCGCCTACAGTGGCCTCGCGACGGCCAGCGTGCCGTTGTCCGCAATCGATGTCATCGAAAAACGCATGCCTTCCAGGCTGCTAGTCCCCGCCTACCCCGGCCTCATCGTGCTATTCGGGATTGCCGCAGCCGTGGAGCACAATGCTGCCGCGATGCTGCGCTCGCTCGCTGGCATGGCCATCTTGTTCACCTTCTACCTGATCATCGGCCTAGCCAGTCACGGCGCACTGGGCGCGGCTGACATCCGACTCGCCGGGCTTTTGGGGCTTGCCCTCGCCTGGGCAGGCTGGAACACATTCGTCTCAGGCGCTGCGCTCGGCCTGCTCTACGGTGGCCTCACCGGCGCGGCGATGATCGTCCCGCGGCGGGCGTCAAGGCACACCCTGATCCCCTTGGGCCCTGCTCTGACCGGGGGAGCCTTCACCGCCCTACTGGTTCCTATCGCGTGATCCACCACAAGCCAGTTGGGTCAACCACCAACCAACCGCGGTGACCTGTTGACCTCGGGTCGCCGATCATGCCTGTGCCGCCGGTGGATTCGCCCGGTGTGCACCGCTGGTACACAATCAACTGCCGGTCAGGCCAGATCATCCCGGCCATGCCGGATGGATCACGCGCCGCACCCGGGCGGCGCTCGCTGGCCGAGCTATCCCCCTCTGGCCTGCGCGAGTGGCTGCCCGGCGTGTTCGCGGCGCGGCTGCTGGCCGGGGTGAGGCTGTCCAGCGGCCGGATCGCGGGCGAGACCGACCGGGTAGTGCACCTGTTCCCGATCCCTTCCGGACGAGTGGTCCCAGAGCGATTGCGCGCGTTTTGCGGTCTAAAGATCCACCCGGGCGATGCCGAGCTGGTCACTGCGGGCACCGGAATGCCCTGCGTGGCGTGTGTCCTGGCGGCGCCGGACCCACCTGACACCGCGCGGTGACCAATCCGCACAGTGGCGGGTGGGTGATACCCGCGGGGGGCAGGGGCCGCAGCGGCGCGCAGCGCGAAGGGCGGTCAGTAACGTGAGAAGCAGACACATGGGCGCCAAGGGAGGGAAGGTGAATGAGGGCAAGGCGTTGGGCCGGCGGCTGCGTGAGCTGCGCTGCTGGCGTCGGCTGACGCTGCGGGAGGCCGCAGGTCTAGCTGGGCTGTCCTTCTCATTCTGGGCCTCCTAGCCCGCTACTCCAACCGCTCCGATGTGCTCCACGAGCTGGAACTAGC
The DNA here is from genome assembly GCA_036378735.1 of Pseudonocardiaceae bacterium. Taxonomy (GTDB): domain Bacteria; phylum Actinomycetota; class Actinomycetes; order Mycobacteriales; family Pseudonocardiaceae. Next base: position 33,227 of record DASUVX010000008.1, read on the forward strand.
GGTCTGTCAGCTTGAGCAAGCCAGCAGGGATGAGCCCGACCGCAGGTCAGTCCGGAGCGTCCGCTCATTCGACCGCAAGGGCCGGATCTGGGGCTTGACGGAGCGGTTGAGCCAGGAGGACATACACAAGATTGCTCAGAGCTACGAAGCCGGCGAGCTACGGCGGGACATAGCCGCCCGGTACAAGATCAGTATCAGCAGTGTGAGCCGGTTGCTGCGGAAATGGCGGACTGAGCGCGATGACGTGGCGTAGTGCACTGCCAAGTATTTCAGTACCCATCTGGCACACCTAAACGGATACTCCATGTGTGGTGAACCGCTGCGGCAGCACGCGCACCTGGAGTGGCAGGAAATGCCGAAACAGAGTCAAGGAACCCGGTGACACGTGTTGGCGTCATAAGTTGCTGGCGCTGCTGTTTCGAAAGGGGCCGCCGGAGCGGAAGCCACGCCAAGCAGAGAAACGCTCAAAGAGCACAAGCCGCTCAGGACGGTCTAAACAGGGTGATCCCGAGTATCGTTCGGCGGTAAAGGTTGGCAAGCGTGTCAATGGCTTCTTCTGGCGGCGGCGTGTCGCTAGGCGCGCTCTCCGTGCGGTGGATCATAACTCATGGATGCTCTTTACTGTTAGTGACGCCGCTAAAAGCTGTGGGACGTTGGCTACTATTGCACAACAAATAGACGATGCCAAGACGGGGGTTCAGAATGAGCTGGAGAGACTTGCCACTTTGGCGATGAGCAAAGACGCCGTGATCGCCAGAAAAATTGCCCACGCTATCGCAAAGAAGATTGTGAATACTGTCGGCTACAAAGTCGTTATCATAGTCAGATCAATTCGTGTAGCTGGTGTGTGGGTGTGCGCGGAAGCGGGTCAAGACCTGGGGCGCTGTCTCTGCTTGCGAGCACTCCTTCGCGTCGAGGCTCCGGCCCTGGTCAAACGGTACCTCAAAGACGGGCTCAAGGAACTGGTCTCTGAGCACCTGCAAGGAGTGTAGTGGGATAGGCGAAAATTGTAGACCTGCGGCCACGATACAATAATTCCGTGATTCCGCGCCTGAACTGCCTGCCTCACATGATCTACACAGACGGCGAGTGGCCGGAGGATGCGACAGCGACAAGATCCGATCGCACAGTCTTTAGCAATCGACCCCTTCACCGAAAACTCCGTGTCCTTATAGACAACCATCTATTCAAGCTTCCCGTCCAAGGCAAAGCAGTCGGTCCAGAAGAAATTCTGAGTGGCCTACTGACGCATCCCTGCATCAGCTATCACCGGTATGCTGACGAGGGGCCACCAACCGACGGGGACGTAGAGACTCTTCCGGGAAATGGTGCCGCACGCGAAGGCTGGGCCACCGTCGATCCCTCCGACGAGCCGCGGGATTCGCGAGGCGTTACGTACTTTAAAGCTGGGCAACCAGTTATGGGTACGGCATACGTCGAACCCCTCAAGTATGCGCGCGGCGACCTACGGGCATATCCTGACATGAGCCCAGAGGATGCTGCGGCGAAGCGCGAAGCAGATGCTCTCGCACTACAAGTCGCCTGGGTAGTCAACGCCGACATCTTTATTACCGACCGAGCCTATCTCTATGAGGCGCGGCAGGGTGCGCAGCCAATGACCCTACTCCGACCACGAGAAGCGTTAGCGATCGTCGGCCTCTACCTGCGCTGCCAGGGATCCTATCTTGTGTTCCGCGACCCAGACGTGAGTTTTAGCATGGGTCGGACTCGGTACTTTACCGTCGGAGCGCTGGAGTTCCTCCCAGCCATTTGGCGATGGTCAACCGCATGTAGCACAGCATCGCAGGCGTCGACAGATGACCGTCTGGGCTATTTGGCAGGATCGCTCTTGCAACGCGTACAGAGTGCCTTGCAAGCCAGGGACGAGGTGCACCGGGCACTAAATCGAGTACAGGATAACAGTACTATTGAGGTCACCCTTTACCACTTCGACATAGTAACACTATTTCTTATGGGAGCCGTGGATGTGTCGGCACGGGTGGCGCATCGCGTTCTAGGCTTATCGCCAGCGAAAGCACACCAAGCTAAGTGGCAAGATGCGAGGAATAGGGGCTGGCTTGAGAGAGTTCACGAGAAGCACGCACCGCTAGCCGGGCTCGTCAAAACTGGAACGCCAGGAAAATGTGCTCTAACCGTTCTAAGTAAGCTACGGAACTCAATACATAGAGAGACATTCGAAGCGCTCCGGGTCAGTGGCTCTTCCTCCGAGCCGACTGCTACGCTCATTCGTCTGCCACAACATGATGTTCCCGCTATTTTGAAGGCGGTTGACCAGCTAGGCGGTCGCGAGCCTTGGGGAATACATGCCGTCCGTGACGCCGAACTGTACGCTGACCCTGGCGTTCTTGTTGATCAGCTGTTCGTACATGTACTCAACTTACTGAACATGTTGATGCTTAACACACCTGTCGAGCGGCTTCCAAACGTAGAGTCGGATCTGCCCAATGCTCCTCCGACAGAGACGTATCCACTCGATCGGTACTCCGAAATTAACCGCAACAGCATCCGTTGGCAGCTTGGGTTCTGATGGTCTAAACCTCGACGCTATCGATCTCCATCGGACTGAGAAACGCCCAAGAGTATGTTGGTTGCGTGACGATGACCTTCGACTGGTGCAGGCACTGTGGGCAGCACAAGCCAATGACCGAAGAGCACTTACCACCAAGATCGGCGGGCAACGACTCTCCTGTCAACTTGTATAATGAACAGGCTGGTGACCTTGTGGTACTTCGGAGCTACTCTGAAGGCCACACTATTCCGTCATTGTGCGACCGATGCAACAACGAAGCGAGCAACCGTGGTTTGCCATTCGCGTACAAGCTGTGGCGTAAAGGCGTCATCGATACATTGCAGCAGACAGCAAAGCGGCACGGTCGAGATGTGTCACATTTTGATATTTGGGCCAGCCAGCTATTTGTGGAGGTTCGACACGGCTACAATCTGCATCCCGGCAGAATTGTCCGGCAGGCGCTCGGCATGATCCTGGCAGTTCAGGCCAGGCGTCATCTGCTTGACGATTATCCGCAATTGGCCGCCGCCTACCGCTCTGACGGGCCAGCATCGATCGCACCATTGGCATTGCATGTGGCCTTAGTTGGTGCCGCGACTGCGTATGTCAATGACGCGCTGATGCCGTCGACGATAAACCTCTCGGGTCGCGGCAACACTGAGAGTACGAGCTGCTGGCTGCTGTCGTTTCCACCATTTCTGATCATCCTGAACGATCGCCAACAGGCACCGATCACAGCGTCCCGTATTGACCAGTGGTTAGAGCACCCCATAAACTATCACTTCCGCAAAGGTGACCGCAGCGTCAGCTATCCGATTGCGGACAAACGCGCGTTATTGGTCAGCGAGCTATACCGAGGATGCGAACAGCTACGGAGGTACAAAGAGCAACACAACCGCTCCGAACGCGACGCTACATGAACGCTCGTCACCGTGGCCCGGCTTGTAGTTCTTTTGCAGTTGTCTTCTTTCCTTAATGACCATCGCCCGTTTGCGTCCATATCGACGGTATCGTAGGTCCGCTGCGAGTAGACCAGTTAGTCAGTCTTTCATCTCCCGCACCATCGCCTCATACAGCGGCGAATCATCGAAGGGTTGCACCTGGCCAATAACATAAAAGCCCCACGATAGATACGCGGTGTACGCCGCTGTGTTCTCGGCCCGTACCAGCAAGGTCACCCGCTCCACCGGCAAGTCCTCCAGCAAGGCGCTGCTGAGAGCTGTGGCGTACCCCTGGCGACGCCAAGCTGGGCGCACCATCAGCTCATTGACAGCAAACGTCCGCGTACCGGTTTCGCGCAGCAACTCAGGGTCAACGTCACCTTTAAAGCCCTGCCACCAGCCTGAATTCGCGGGCAAGAGAGACCCGAGCGTAAAGCCCACCATTTCGTCCTTGACCCGACCAGTTACCAGCCGAAAGCCGTCACGTGCGCTCCCCAATTCGAGCCGCTCCCAGAAGCGAGCTGGATAAAAGAACGGATCGTGCAGCCGCTCGGCATACGCTTCTCGGTACACGGCAAGCAGCTCATCTTTTTGTGCCCGCAGGCCTTGACTATCATGGTATTGGATGGTCAGCTCTTCAGGCGTGGCGCTCATGTGCGTACCGCCCGATAGCGCCCAATAAAGTGCTCGACTCCCTCAACCTCAGGATATCCGGTAAGCCGCTGGGCAACGGCATCTAGCTCGGTCAAGACCCGCGAACTGGCTACCTCGCCCGTCAGATCATCGAGCGCGCGGTGGGCTGCTTCGGCCGCACCGTCAACGTCGCCGCTATCCAGGCGGGCACGAGCCAACCGGACACGTAGTCCCGCGAGGTTGCGAGCAAACTGCGCGGCGTACCCGGCAATGGCGTGCTCCAGCAAGCGTTCGGCGCGACCCGGCCGCTGGAGCTCGATGGCACAGGTCGCCTCGATGCCATCGATCTCCATCGGACTGAGAAACGCCGACCATTCCTCGTTGGCAGCCTCGTTGTCTCGCTCCAGCGCACGCCGAGCACTGCTCACTGCGCGGTCAGCATCACGGGCGTTTCCGGTGAGCGCATTACCAATCGCCAGACGAAACTGCGGAAGGGTCGTAAGCCACACCGTGGCACCATATCCGGTAGCGGCATGTTCGGCCCCTGCCGCGTAGCGCAATGCCTCACGGGGCCGCGCGAGCAGGTTGCTCTGGTACGCCAGATTTGCCAAAGCCCGTGTCTCGACCTGCGCGTTATTGGCTTGGCGGCTCATGGCCAGGGCTTCACCAAAGCAATTCCGTGCGACTTCATGTTGGCCAGCGTCAAGTGCCAGCCACCCGGCGCATATATGGAGTTGACCAGTGGTGGCGAGCAAGTGCTGACCCACCGCGTCGGTGTAGCTGCCGTACTCAAGGAGCTGCATACCGTCTCGGGCCTCGGCCAGGGCTGCACGCCACAGAGTGTCGCCACCATGCTGCTGGTCAAGGCCGTGCAGACGGGCAGCAGCCCGTTGCAATCGGCGCACGTCAGTCATGCCAACCGTGGAACCCGCGCTGATACCCAAGCCGGCCGCAGCCGTCACGGCTACACCCCAGCTCATGAGCGTTCTGCGTCTCATGTCCTCCGACGGTACCGCGCGGTTTTCGGATGACGGGTATGGCGTTGGCTGGATTGGATCGTCGCCTGCCAGGAAAGCCGTGAGCTGCTCACGGCTGACCCCCAAGACGTGCGCCAGCTTCGGCCATAAGTACGGCACAGGGGCATGCCGACCCGCCTCCCACCGAATGACGGTCGAGCGTTCAACGTGCAGGGCGGCCGCCAGCTGCTCTTGCGTATACCCAGCGGCCTTGCGGGCTGCCGCCAGTGCCACGCGACGCTTCGCCGCCATACGGCCACCTTCCGTTACCAGAGCAGAACTAAGCCGTAACGCGCAGAGAAGCATTCTGGCAGCTAGATCGGCAGAGTGCCACGTTGCCGTTTCTAAATCCCCTCGTTCCTGCTCTGGTCATCATCACGCATCGTGACCAGGCTGGCGAAGCACGGCGCCCGTCCAGGGTGCCTCCTACGCCACCGAGGGGGAATGAGACGAGCAGGAGCTACACCTACCCATGCACACGACAGACGACCACGGAAAACACCACCGGACCTGTGACGTGAGCCTCCCGAGCAATGCACAGGAAGTACCACCTTCAACTGCCCCTATAGATCCACTGACCGTGGCTCCCCGCTGGGCCTTATGCCCGCTTGGCTGGCAGGCCCATGCGATTGACGCCTGGGCTGATCACCCAGTGGGAGTCTGGATTGCCCGGTGTGGGCATCAGCTGCCGGGAGGTACGCCGCTGTATGACGTTCCTCAAGGGCAACTATGCCCGAGCTGCGCGTGGTGGAGTCGAACAATGAAACCAGGGACTTGCTCGTGATCGAGGTGAGTGACCGGGTGCCTGGCGAGCGGGCTCGGATCGTGATCAGTGGCCGGAATACCGAGGATGACCGTCCCTGCACCGTGATCGTGATCCATGAAGAGAGTGGCACCTGGGTGATTCATGGATTGGGGAATCAGGGGGTGCGGGTCCCTTCAACCGATATGCGGGCGCTTGCTGAAGCAATTCTGAAGCGGGTTCGATGAGTAGCACATCAAATTCCCTATCGAGCAGCTTTCTCAGAACAGGATGTTCGATGGCTGCTTTCAAACTGGCCAGACCGGCGACGCTGGAAGCCCCGAACCCGTCGCCGGTCTGGCCTCCAAGCGCAGTACGGAGGAAGCAGCCGTGAAGCCGCTGATGTACGGCTATCTGCGGGTCACGGAGCTTGCAGATGATGAGGTCCAGCAACTGGAGTGTGGGCTTCAGAAGCTTGCCGACGCCGAGGGCTTCTGCCTTGCCGAGGTTCGCTACGAGTACCAGCCGGGTTTCTACCGCACGTTCTACCGACTGCTAGCTGAGCTGAAGCGGGCACCAGTACGGCACCTGGTCGTGCCGTCGCGTGATCAACTTGCTTCGCATCCGCTCCTCGGGGACCAGCTGATCGCACGCCTGAACGAAGCCAAGGTGCGGCTCTGGGTCGTGGAGGAATGAACGAAGCAGACCGCGATCTCCTGATGCTGCTTGGCAGCGTCGGTATCCGAGTGGGCGAGATCGTCACCGGCCTGTTCGAAGACAGCTTGAGCTGTGATGAGCAGAGCGCCTTTGAGCAGCAGCTTAGAGAGCTTGCCGACGGCTTTCATCAGCGGGTGCTACGGACTCCCTTCGTTATTGATGGGGAAGCCACGTGAGTTGCTCTCAATCACGTCGCGCTGGTCATCAACTGCGTCACCCGCGGTGGGCAGCCGCGTGGGGTGGGGTGCGGTGCTGGCGTGGGGTGGTAGGGGGCATCGGGTCGGGCGCTGGCAGGGAGGTCGGGCCCGGGGTGCTGGCCTGCTCGCCGAGTGGGGTGGGGGGCCGCAGGTGGGGCCAGGCTGCGGGCAGGTCGTGCAGGGTGCGCCGGGCGGCAGTGCCGCCAGGGCATTCCAGGGGCAGCCAAACCGGGTCGGCGGGGCTGGGGTGCGGGGTACGGGGGTTGAGCAGGTCCGCCGCGGCGGTGGCCACAGGCACCGATTGGGGCTGGTCGAGGCGGCGCCAGAGGGGGGCGAGCAGGCGGCGGGCGGCGGCTTCGCGACAGGCGGTGGGCAGCCAGATCAGCAGGGGGGTTGTGACACCAGTGGCGGCGGCCAGCGCGGCGTAGCCGTGGAGTTTGCCGGCGAGTTTGTCGAGGGCTTCGGTGCCGAGGTCGTATTCGAGGAAGAACTCGATCTCGTGTCCATGCGCAGTCCAGCGGCCGTAGGCGTCCGGTTTGGTGAGGTCTCCGAAGTGGCGGGCGCAGCGGGTCTCGGACCACCACGCGGCCAGGGTCATCGAGTTGTCGTGGCGGGCGCGGTGCACTAGCGCGGTGAACCAATCGTTGACGCCGATGGTGTGCGCCAGGCGCAAGCTGTGCGCAATGCCGATGGCGCGCTCGTGCTGGTAGCCGAGGTCTTTGATGCTGCGGCCGTCTTCGGCGGCGAGCACGGCGGCCCCGACGGGGGCCAGGACGTAGTGCATGGGGGCGGTGCCCAGGGTGATGAGGGGCTGGAAGCGGTCCAGCACCGACCAGCAGTACAGCTCGCGGAGTCGTTGCCGCGCGGAGCGGGAGGACGGGAAGGCCAGCGCGGTGATCTGGGAGGCGGTGAGGACGCGGTGCTCGTGCAGCATCCGGATGATCCACCGGTCGCGCAGGGTCAGTCGGGCGGCGAGGGCGGCTCGGTGCTCAGCGGTGTTCGCGGCGCGAGGAGGGGTCCGGGTTGCCTGGCGGCCACGCAGGGTCCGCTGCCGGATCGGATTGGCGATCACGACGGTGCCTCCGGTGAGTGGTGATGGGCAGGGGTCAGCGCGCCGCCGGGGGGCGACGGCGAGGGCGGGTTGGAGTTAGCGGGAGCGGCGGGGGTCGGTATGGCGCGGTCGGGACGCGGCTGGATCGGGAACCGCTGGTAGCGGCGGGTGTGTCGGCGGTGGAGCCGTCGCGGTACCCGTTGGGACCGCCGACGCTGGCGTGGTGCGTGCACGGATGGCGCGGCGGATTTCCCGGGCCCTGCCGGGGATCGGTGGCGGCAGGGGTGAGGTGATCATGGTGAACGGCTCGGTGTGCTGGCCGTGGAGTACGAGGCGCACCGCGGCGTGGTAGGCGTCAAGGTGAGCGAGGTCGTGCTCGGTCAGTCGGGGTGTGGTGTGGCGGACCAAGTCGTGGGCGTCCTCGGGGCTGGCCGTGAAGAAGATCTTGCTGCGGGCGTTGGTGCTGATGCCCTCCCGCAGCTCGCGGGAGAGTTGGCCGAGGTGTTGGTGGGCCAGGGTGATGGCCAGGCGGAAGGCGCGGGCCTCGGCGAGCACGTCTTCGATCGGGTAGGGCAGGTTCAAAAAGTTGTGGCATTCATCGATCACCAGGTGGGCGTCGCGGCGCTGGGATTGCGGGGTGCGGGCTCGGGCGGTGGTAGCTTGCCAGGTTCTTGCGACCACGAGCGAGCCGATCAGGCGGGTGGTTTCCTCCCCAAGCGAGCCTTTCGGGATGCGCACCAGGCAGATGCCGCCATCGAGCACCGCATTCAGATCGACGGTGCAACGCCCACCGGTGAGGGCGTCGCGGACGAAGGGTCGCAGCAGGAAGGCCCGCAGTTTGTTCATCAGCGGGGAGATCACCTGGGCGCGGGTGGCCTCGGTGAGTTCGTCATACCAGCTCCAGAATCCGGCCAGGATCGGGTCGCAGAGCCCGGCGGTCAGCCGGGCTCTGAAGGCCGGATCGGCCAGGAGTTTCGGCAGCTCGGCCAGGGTGGTTACCCCGTGTTGTGCGCGCAGGGTCAGGCACGCCACACGCATCAGGTCATCGGTGCGGGGTCCCCAGAACGCGGAGTAAACGCGGCGGAAGATCGAGACGAGGTTGTCTACGGTGCGGTCGGTGTCGGGCCCGTCGAGGGGGTTCAGGCACGGTGGGCGGGCGCGGCTATCGGCGTCGAAGAGCACCACCCGGTCCGCGGCGCTACGGGGTAGTCGGGACAGTAGGTCGGTGACCAGGTCACCTTTGGGATCGATCAGCACGACCCCGCGCCCGGCGTCGATGTCGGCGAGGATCAGCTGGCCGAGCAGGGTGGATTTCCCGGATCCGGTGGCGCCGAGCACGTGCAGGTGATGGCGGGCGTCGGGCACCCGTAGCGCCACGAGCCGGTGCTGGCCAGTGTTGCTGGTTCCGAGTGGTTTGGCGTGCGGGCCAGGTGTGGCGATGCCGGGTGGTGGGGGCAGGGCCCGGGCCCCGGCGCGTCGCAGACCGGGTATGACGGCGTCGGTGGGCAGGTGAGCCAGGGCGGCCAGCTCCGGCACGGACAGCAGATCACCGCGTCGTAGCCGCCGCTGGGTGAGGGTGGTGGCGGGCCGGCGCAGCCGGTGGCGGGTGTAGTGGTTGTGCTCGGTGTAGCAGGCGAAGGCGCTGGCCAGCGCGTGCGCCCTGCCGCGGGCCACGTCCCGCGCGGCACCTACCTCGAGCTTGGTGGCAGTGGTGGGGAGCAGGGTGGCGAGGGCGTAGCGGATCAGCGTTTCGTACTGCCCACGGCGCTGTTTGGTGATGATTGCGCGGTTCTGCGCCGAGTACTCCAGCGAGAGTTGTGGTTCGTTGCTCACCCGGCCTGACTTCACGCTGGGACATCCGGGGACTCTCATGCCGGGGGTGACCAGGTCGAGCAACCGGCTGACCAGGCGAGTGGAGCCGCCAGTGTGAAGTCGGCGGGCGGTAGCGCGGGCTCGGGCAACGCGATGTCCGGTGACCGGCCGGGCGAGGACCTGCACGCAGGCGTACTGCTCATGGCCAAGCCCGACCGGTGCGCCGAGTAGGGCCCGCAGGGGGTCGGCCTCGAAGTCGGTCTGGATGGGTAGGGCCTCCGGGCGGGCTAGCCGCAGTTCGCCGCCGATGACCAGCCGCCGCTGCCCTGGCCCCGGCTTGGGTATCGGGGGGCCGGCACTAGTGGTGCGGGTGTGGGCCCCGGGCCAGGCAGCCTCGATTGCCCGCTCGATGAGACCGGGTGGGATCACTCCCGGCACCCACAGCTGGATGCTGATCCCCGTTTCGGAGAAGACGTACTCGCACGCCAGGTGGGGTTGGCCGGTGAGAAAGCGCCGCCAGGCGGGGCGAAGCAGGCCAATGAGGTTGGACCACAGCGCGATTCCACCCGTGGGATCGACACAGGGTGGGGCCAGCACGGTGACCAGCCGGGCGTCGGCGAGCAGCCGAGCGTGGCAGCGCCACGCCCACCACTGCCGTGCCAGCACCAGCGCACCCACACCAACGGCGAGGAGGGGACCAAGGACCGGCCCCCAGCTGATCGCCCACTCACGGAGGTGGTGCAGGAGAGCAAGCAGGGTGCCGCCGGGATCCCGGAGGTAGTCGCCGACCCACCCGCCAGGGCGCCCGTGTGGGCCTGGTGGGGCGGGCCGGCGGAGGGGATTGTCGGTGGTGTGGGCAGCAAGCAGGAAAGCAGGCATACGCAAACCCCCATAGCGGCAGGAGAGAAATTGATCGGTTAAGGCGTGACGCGGTTTAGGTGGCGTCGAGGTCAATCTGCACGTCGCCACCGTCGGAATAGGAGCCGAATTCATCACCGTCGGGGTGTTCCTGGTCCACGAATCCGAGATCGACGTAGGATCCCGCGGGGTCGGTGCTCGGGAAATCTGCGGCGTTGGGGTAGTCGGCGAGTTCGGCGGGATCACTCGTGGCGAGGCAATGTTCGGTGGGTGAGGCAATCGCCTGGAATGCGACTCTGTGGGTCCCCGCGGACAGCAATCCCTGGCCTCGATCAGCCGTCAGCAGGAATTGTCGTTCCCCGGCGGAGAGATCGAAGCTGTGGGTGATTTCGTCGATTGCTTGTGGTGCTTGGCGGAGCAGGATTTGGGTGGCCGCGTTCGCCACCACTGCCTTTCCGATGTCGCTGCCGAGAACATCGGCGGTGTCCTGGGTGGCGACGGTGAGTCCGGCCCAGTGTTTGCGAGACGCTTTAGCCATGCGGAACAGAAACTCCGCCCCCGCAGGTTGCTTCATCAACAGCCATGCCTCGTCGACGACGACCAGTCTGGGGTGGCGGATCGCCGGGTTACTGACCCGGCGCCACACCGCGTCCAGGGTGAGCAGGGTGCCCAGCGCTTTGAGTTCCTCGGGCAGGTCCCGCAAGCTGAACACCACCAGATGACCCTCTGGCTTCGTGGTGGTCGCGCCGTCGAAGAGCTGTCGGAACGCGCCGTCGACCCAGGGGTGCAGCCGGGCGGCCAGCTCGCCGGCCGCGAGGTCACCCGAGGTGGCGAGAACCTCGCGCAGATCCCGGAGGGTGGGGGCTGGGCGGGTCCAGGTGCGAGGATCCGCCGTGATGCCCGCCTGCTGGTACGTCGCGGTGATCCCATGGTCCAGCGCGGCGCGCTCACCGGCGCCCAACTCCGCGCCGAGGAGCACGCAGATGACGGTGTGCAGGAACAGGCAGCGGCGGATCAGGGCATCCTGGGGTGCGCTGCGCCGCCCGTCCGGGCGCATCGCGATGGGTAGGTCGAATGGGTTAAGCCGCACCCCCGCGCCGCCGAGGTGGACCTGGGTGCCGCCGACGGCCGCGGCGAGCCGGGCGTATTCGTCTTCAGGGTCGATGATGTGGATCTCGATGCCCCGGTAGAGGCTGCGCAGCACTTCGAGCTTGACCAAGTAGGACTTTCCGGACCCGGAACGTCCGAGGATGACCGAGTTGTGGTTGTCACAGGCGAGGCGGTCCCAGTGCACCAGCCCTTGGGAGCCGATCGTGTAGCCGTAGAGCACCCCGGCGGGCGCGGCCACGCTGGTGGGATCGGCGGGGGGAAGGTCGCAGGAGGTGAACGGGAACGCCGCAGCCAGCGCCGAGGTGTCGAAGATGCGGCGCATGTTGATCGGATCCAGGCCCATCGGCAGGGTGGTCACCCAGCCTTGCAGCGAGCGATAGGTGGTGTGCTTGGCGTCCAGCAACAGCGACGCGCACAGCGACCGCAGCGCCGCGACCTCCTCACTCAAGGCCTCCTGCGAGGCGGCGTGGATGGTGAGGTAGAGCCCGACCCTGAACAGCTTGCCCTCACCTCGAGCCACCCGGGCTGACAGTTCGTAGGCGTCCTCGGTGGCCGCCTCCACCAGGGGGTCCTCCAACCGGCCGTACTCGGCGCTATGCCGGCGCCCGGACTCCAGCCTGGCCAGCTGCCTTTTCAATCGGGACGCCGCGGTGACCGGGTCAATCGGGTCCACATGCACCGCCACATCCAGGCGGGCGGGATAGGTCAGCAGGGGCGCCAGCCACCCGGGGTGAACCTCACGGGGAAAGCCGATCACAGCGAAGGAGGCGACCCACTCACTGCCCACCTCCAGATGCCGCGCACCCACGCTCAGGGTGTCCGGGGTGAACCCTCCCGCGCTGCCGGGCGAGGTGGCGGGCCAGCGGTGTCGCCGCCCGCGAGTGCGTGATCGTGTGCTCATTGAGCCCACCCCGCCTCGGTGGCCTCGTCATCTTCCTCGTGGTAGTTCCAGTCGTCGTCGCTGGCATGGTCGGGCGCTGCGGCGTAGTTGTGCTGCCAACCGTTGGGGCTGGTGATGACCTCGCTGGCGCTCGCGAGTCCAGCGGAGGGGCCCAGCAGGGTGTCGGGATTGCACGCGGCGGCGAGGACGGCGCTGGCCTGCCCGGCATCGAGCGCGGTGACCATGATCCCTGCGGGGGTCAGTAGCTCGATGGCATCACCGAGCCGGCGGATCAGGCGTACCTCCGCCGCGCGACGAGCCCTGCCCCCACCTCGCTCATCATTGGTTGCGGCGCTGCGCCTGCCCATCACCGAACCGAGCATCGCCCAGGGTGAGGGACCACCCAGCTCCGTTGGGGATCCTGCTGTGTGTAGGTCTTCGCGGAAGACCAGCAGGACCTGGCGGCGCAGCAGCTCGCTTTGCTCACTGAGGTGGGCCAGGAACTCGGCGTGCTCGAGCGCGGCGGTGTGCAGCGCGGGGTGCGCCACCCTGCCGGCTTGCTCTCGCAGCTCGTTGATTTGCGCGGACAGGTCGAGGCGGTGGGTGCGGATGACGATCTGGACCGGCGCGGTCAGCGAGTGCAGGTAGTGGGCGAAGCTGGCGACCAGGGCCTGTTGCTCGGTCGGGGTCCGCAGCGCGAAGTTCACCGTGGAGGCCACCGCGACCAGGGCCAACCCATCGGCGCCCAGGTCGATGACCCCGGTGTCGGTGACCGCCTCGGCAGGCAGCCGCAGTTCGGCGGCGAAGGTCGGCGTCTCGCCGGCGACGGATCGTGGGTCGCCGCCCGTGGTGGCGGCGGAAAGCCACGCCGGGGCAGGGTGCGCGGGTGCGGCGAGGCGGTGGCGGGGGGCCATGTGTTGCCGGATCGCGGCCAGCAGCATCCGGTCCAGGGAAATCCCCTCACGCTGCCCGAGCGCGAGGACCGCCGCGCCCGCACCCAGCGAGATCCCCAGCGCCAGGAACACCGGCACCGGCACAAGAGCACGGGTGAGGCTCCAACCGGTGTAGACAACCAGGCCGGTCACGGCCAGGATCGCCACTTGGCGTGCGGTCAGGGGCCCGATCAGGCGATCGGGCATATCGACGTCAGCGGGAATACGCACCGGAGCGCTCACCAGGTACCACCTCCAGGTCGGGGACGGGATGGACGGGGCGGGACCGGTCGCTGGCCGGGAGGATGTCGTGGCGGCGCGGGCAGGTCCACGGGCAGCGGCCGCAGCGGGATTCCGGGCCTTGGCGTGCGCATCGGCGGTGCCGGTGGCAAGCCAGCTCGGTGAACGCTCGGTCGGGGTGGTGATGCCGCTAGGGAATGGGGGTGCGCCGTGGGAGGGCGACGGCCGCCGGGCCCGGCGATGCCCGTCATCAAGACCGGACGGCGGGGTGCTCCGGGCGTCGTGGTCCGGTCGACGCGGAGCGGTTGTGGTCGGGGCCGCCCCGGAGGACTTGCCAGGCCATGGTGGTTGGGTCTCCGCCCGCCACCGGCCCCGGAAGGACCTCGGCCAGCGCCACCGGACGGACCACGACCACCACCGCCGGAGAATTTCCGACCCGAGGAGCCGCCAGCGAAGGAGCCACCGCCACCGTGGGGTCCCCCACCACCTCGCGGTCCAACAGGTGAGGGGCCTGCGCCTCGGGGACCACCGCCGCCGTGTGGGCCGCGGTGGGGCGCTGGATCCCCTCCGGCAGGGGTTGCGTGGTGACGGGGGTTGATCCAGCCCAGGGCTTTGCCGATGACGTAGGCGCGGGCGATGGTGCCGACCACGGAGCGTCGTCGGCTGCTGACATGTAGTGAGCCGAGGATCCAGAACGGGACCTTGGTCAGGATGTAGAACAGGGCGAGCGCGATGAGCAGATTGACCAGCCCGCTGGTGGTCGGGCCGAACAGGGTGAACCCGCCGGGGGCGAGGAACGCCCTCAGGGTGGTGATCAAGGTGAGGCTCTGCACGACCTGGATGGCCAAACACCCGCCGAAGGCTTTCCACCACCAGCAGGCGAGGGGCTCGGTCTGCGGGAGCGCGTGGAACATCAGTGCCAGCGGGGCCCCGGCGATCAGAACGATGGTGAGCGCGACCCGGACGATGTAGGTGACCAACAGGACCAGCAGCATCCCGGCCAGGAAGACACCGACGAAGAGGACGAAGATCCCGCCGTTAACCGAGCCCAGCACCAGATTGTGCAGCGTCTCGCCAGCCGCGCTGGCGTCCAGGCCGCCGCCCATGACTGCCTGGGCCAGGGCGTTGGCGATCTCGATGGCCTGGCTGGCCGCCCACAGGCTTAACGCCCCGGCGAGGAAGCCCACCACCACGCGGGGGGCGATCTGTTTGATCGAGTACTGGGTCTGCAAGGTCTCGAAGGCCATCACCAGCACACCGGCAATGAGGACGAGCAACGCGTAGCAGGCCAGCAGGATCTGCCAGGAGTTGGTCCACAGTTCCCCGATGCGCGGCAGGCTCTGTGGAGTTGGTGTGGTCAGCAGCGTCGTGGACAGCAAGTCCAGCAGCGGGTTCAGGGCGGCGCTGACCAGGCCGCGGAAGAAGGTAGTGATCGCGTGCGTGACGCACCCGCTAAGGGAGGTGACCCCGCACTCGACCTCCCCCGGGTCGGTCTCACCGACCCGCCCGGCGTCGAGAGGTCCCGGCGGGGACGGCCCGGTCGGCGACTGCGGCAGGCAGGCCGGGCCCGTACAGGGGGTGGCAGATGCTGCGGTGGGGTCGGGATTCCGGCACTCCGGCTGAGGTGATCCGGGCATGCAGCTCAGTGAGGTCAGAGGCTCGGTCGAGTGTGGTGTGGCGCTCGGGGTGGGTGACGTACAGTCCGGTAGGGGCGGGGCGAGTGGGCATGGCGGGAGTGGGGCGGCCGCTGCTGGAGGTGGGGCAGCGGCGCTGAGGGTGAGCGTGCCCCCGAGCAGGACTACCAAGCTCACGACCAGGGTCAGGCCCCGAGTTCCGGGCTGGGTGGGCTCGCGGGTGCTCATTATGCCCACCGGTCGCTCCCGCAGTACGCGACGGCGTAGGGGTCGGGTCGGGGACATGGCTAGGCCCCGACGATGCCTTGGAGCACGGTGACCACCAGGGGCGCGAGCGCGGCAAGGCCATAACCGAAGGCGGCGGACTTGAACGCGGTCTTAGCCTTCTCGATCTCGCCGGGGTCGCCCCCGCCCATCACGTAACGAACCCCGCCGATGGACAGGAACACCGTCGCAAGGCTGGCCAGGATGCCCATCACCCAGGCACGGATGTTGGTCAGGACCTGATCGATGCTGCCCGCCAGCGCGAGGACCTGAGTCGGCTCGGCCTGCGCGCTGGAGGCATTTGCCAGCACCACCAGCGCAGCCAGCGCGATGACCCCCACCAGCCGGTGCCGCGCGCCGTGGCGCGGCACCACCGGCGCGCCACTGTGGTGGGCGGCGAGTCGCGACAGGCGGTGGGAGGAGTGCTGTTCGGTGGGAGGGGGTGTGGGGTGGTAGGTCAGGCGCATCGGGGCACCTCCGGGGTCGGTGAGAACGGCGGGAGCGGCCCGATGGCCGAGGTAGTGGGGGCGGGGCGCCCCCCGCACCCCTGAACTCCGGTATGAGAGGCGTCGTTCAACACGCGAGCTCGAGATTTCTGCTGCGACGGTAGGCCTCGTATGGCTACTGAGAGTGATCGTTGGTGGTGATTGTTGGGGCGCCGCGCGGCGGTGGCGATGATCACCGAATCGAGCGCGTGGACTTCCAGATCCCGATCACCACCCTCAGCGGTGGACTCGCCCCGGGCGTCGACGGACAAGTAGGCCGCCAGCCGGTGTTCGGCGCGCCTGCGCGCTTGCGCGGCGGCGCCGTAACTGAGACCGCGTTGCTGTGCGGCGGCAGCGAGGGGATGGTCTTCCAGGCGAGTGGAGGCGATCAACTCGGCTTCGCTGGCGGTGATCACCTTTTCGGCGACCGCGCGGGCGAGGACAAAATCGGGATGCCCCCAGGACGGGGCCGGCTCGCTGGAGCGGCACCGGTGGCCGGAGGGAACGGGGGCATCGAGTGCCTCGCGCAGGGCGGTGCGCCCGGCGCGGTAGGCCGCCCACCGCAACCGCAGCATGATCCGGGGCTTGCGCAGATCTATGCACTCCAACTCGGCCACGAACCCCATCAGCACGGCGGCATGAATGTCGCTCGGGTCGGCCGCGAAGCGGGCGGTGAGCGTGGCCGCGATGCGAGTCAGCGCAGGCAGCGCGACCCCCACACAGCCCAGGGTCCAGGTGGCTCCCTCGGTGCGCGAGCGCAGCACCAGATGGCGCCACACCGCATCCCGGGTGCCCTGCCCACACCCTCGCCGCAACAACCGCTCCCGCACCTCATTCAGAGCCAGGCGGCGATTGGGCAGGCCGGAGAACAACCGGCCATCGACCGAGACCGGATTCGGTCCAGTAACTAGCCACGTGAATGCAGTTCGCGCGGTATCCAACGGTGTCGCCTCACGCACGGATGAGGCGCGCCGGATATCGGGATTCACAGCCATGAAGGGCTCCCTTGCGGCGAAGGAAACAACGACGCCGCAAGCAAGCCACATCAGGTACTACCGAACTGCTACGAAACCACTACGACACCGCGACCGATCTACTACCACACGACTGCTGCGGATCTTCAATGCGCACTTTTGGCTACTACGGAGATCAACCCCACGCTCCAGTTTCGATCACAGTACAATGCGCCGAGCTCAGCAGATGATCTACTGTAGTAGGCAGTGAAGTGCTGCTATGTCGGCTTCGTAGTAGGTCGGTAGCAGTTTCGTAGTAGCGGCTCAGTGAAACGTGTCCACACATCAATCCAGCGGCGCGTCGACCAACCTCGTCCGCGTAGCAGCCAGAAAAGTGTTTCACTGATCGTCGCAGCCGCAGGCTTCCCGACATCCACTCAACCACTCCGCACGGCGCCCACACGAGCGTGGTGCACGTTCGCGCTCCTGCCGATATGGCGGACCACGGTTCATGAAAAAAATTGGGTGCCCGTTGTTGAAAAGGCGGCGCTATTGCGGAGTTCAGGGGTGTCATCAGCGCCACGCACGACGGGCGCACCATCAGATCGGCGGAGGTATCCATGACCCGTTCCGACCATTCCGCGACCCCCGCGCCCAAGGGTCGCACCGACACCACCCGGCCACCCCGCACCCGCCGCGGCAGCCACCGCCAGCCCTACCCCAACGCCCCCGTACGCGCTTCCTCACCTCGGCGCGACGCCCCCCGTGCGAGCCTCTCCAGGCATTCGCGCACCGCGCCGACGGTGCCGACCCCGGCCACCGTTTGGGCGTGCGGACCCACAGCCGTCGACCCCGACGCGACGTGGCCTGCACCCATCCTGAACAAGATCGTTACCTCGTTCAGCAAGTCCGGGGATCGCGTCGTCCTAATGCCTTGGCCGACCGCGACACCGCAGCCGCCCGTCGCCTTGAGGAAGACCGGCGGCCTGACCGACCGCGTCCCCACCGCCGCACCCGACGATCAACTAGCCACCGCGCTCGCCGCGATCGACAATCTTGACCGGACCGCAGCGCTGATCCACCTCCAGCGGGACCCGACCGCCTCCGGGCCGGCCTCACGACCGTTCTGGGCTGATCTCCTCCAGACCCCCGAGGCCCCTCACCCGTTCCGGACTCACCGGCACACCGACTACGCGCCAGACACGGCGGCAAGTCAGCTCGACGCCACGACCGCGACCACCGATCTGATCATCACCAGCCTACGTCCCGAGCACAGCGGCGACCGCGCCAGCGATCACGTCGCGCTGCTCGCCGCCCGCCTGCTCCGCGTCGGCGGCATCCTCGCCGTACTCACCCACAGTGACTGGTCATCGGGTGAACTGCGGGACCCGACCGGGACGGTCGTGGCCAGCGCGCAAAACGCCGACCTGCTCTACCTCCAGCACATCATCGCCCTGCACACCCCCATCCACCGCGGACACTTCCACCTCCCCCCGGCCCTCACCCGAGCGCCCGTCCAGCACCACACACCCAGACGGCCCGCACCACACCACCGGATCTCCTCCGACGTCCTGGTCTTCGCCCAACCACACGATCACCAACCACCGCCGCTGGCGTCCACCGCCGCCATCAAGACCGCAACCCACCGATGACACCCACCCATCACCACCCCGACGCCGGCATCCTTCTCCCGAAAGGCGCACCCGTGGCTGGCCAGCACACCCACCAAACCCCGAGCCATCCCCTCCCCGGCAACCCGCTCCCGCAGCCAGTCCTCGACCACACCGACCCGGCCACCCCCGAGTCGGTATCTCCGGCCGTATCGGTCTGGGCCACCGCGCAAACCTCACCAGCCGCCCAACGCGCGGGCCGCTACGTCCCCGAATCGACCGCGCACCCCGCCAAAATGCTGCCCGCAGTGGCCGCGCACGCCATCGCCCACTACACCCAACCCGGTGACCTCGTGCTCGACCCCATGTGCGGCATCGGCACCACCCTCATCGAAGCCCTCCACCAGGGCCGACAGGCGCTCGGGGTCGAGTACGAACCGCACTGGGTCCACGTCACCCGCGCGAACCTGGAGCTGGCCCGTGAAACCGGCATCGACACCGAGGGCCGGGTGTTCCACGGCGACGCCCGGCAGTTAGCCACCCTGCTGCCTCCCGCCTACCTCGGGCAGGCCGCGCTCGTGGTGACCTCACCCCCCTACGGACCCTCTACCCACGGCCAGGTCACCGCAGCACCCGGAACCGGAGTGAACAAGTTCCACCACCGCTACGGCAACATCCTCGACCGCGGCAACCTCGCCAACATCGGCCACCACCGTCTTCTCAGCGGCTTCACTAAGATCCTCACCAGCACCGCAGCGTTCCTGCGACCCGGCGGGCACATCGCCATCACCATCCGCCCCTGGCGAGAGCACGCCGAACTCATCGACCTCCCGTCGCAGATCCTCGCCTGCGGCCGCCACGCCGGCCTGATCCCCGTCGAACGCTGTGTGGCCCTCCTCGCCCGCGTGGCCGAGCATGACCTCGTCGCCCGCGGCAGCTTCTTCCAGCGCGACTTCATCCGTAAACAACGCCACGCCGGCCTGCCCCTGCACCTCATCGCCCATGAAGACGTGCTCGTGTTCCGACGGGCCCAGAACTGCTGCAAGCCCGTGAGCTCACCGGTCCGAAACGCGACCGATTCTCAACAATCCCACCCATTGCCCAGAACCGAAGGCCGCCACGAGGATGGATCCGCAACGGCGGGGCGCGCTACCGCCGAGCGACCCGATTTCGAGCAGGAGCTAAACGCGGCGTGACCGGCCGAGTTCGTAACTCAAAACTTTTCCCACGCCCGTCCGCATGCGAATCGTGAACCGGAAACTTCGCAGGCAGTACTTCCCGCACCGTTCCTGCCGCGTTCCATCATTGGGATCCGGCGCGTCAACCTACCGAGTCGTTAATCACCTCCGCTACGGCGAACGGGTACTCGCAACTATCTCGTCCGGCCACGCTAGGTGAACATCCAGCGCTCGTGATCTGACCGATCGCACGGCCAATGACCCGTTCACAAGCGGCCAGGCTACCCGCCTAGCGGCCCGCGTCACGCCCGCTTGGTTCGGCATCGGGGGAATGACGCCGGAACCGCCACAGATTACGGCTGTCGGGCACGTCGAGTCTTGCCATGCATCGCTTGACCATCACGACACACGGAGCGTGGATACACGTGCCGGGCGTTAATCGACAAACGTCAATTCGACAAGGATAAGCCATACGCCATTGCGAACGAACACTGATGCTGCTCGAAAGTCGTCAGCTAGGCGAAATCAAACTACCGACCTTACCAAATCCAGGAGGACTGTATGGGCACCCCCGCCGACCAATCCGTCCCGCGTCGTACCAGCGGCGACACCCGCGCAACTGAGATTGCCGACCTGCTGGCGCGGCTGGTTGTGCTCATGTCCGATCAATCTCCTGACACCGAAGCAGCATTGCCGCAGCCGATGCCGGTGCGGGTGCTGCTCACACTCGACGAAGCCGCAGAGCGGCTACACATCGGCAAAACCAAAATCTACTCCCTGGTCAAGTCCGGAGAAATCGAGTCAGTGCTAATCGGCCGCCTACGGCGCATCCATATCGACGCCATCAACTCCTACGCCGCGCGCCTCACCAGCCAACAAACCACCATGAACAAAGCCGCCTAGGAGAGCGCCGGATGCCACGCGACAAGAAAACCCGCACCGCCAACGGACGATCGAGTATCTTTTACAGTGAACGCGACAACTGCTGGCACGGCTATGTCACGGTCGGCGTCACCGACAACGGCGCACCAGATCGACGGCACGTGCGCGGCAAGACGCAAGCAGCGGTCAGCAAGAAGGTTCGCGACCTGGAACGGCGACGCGATGAGGGCAAGGTCCGCAAACCCGGGCAAACATGGACGGTCGAGCAGTGGCTGAACCACTGGCTCAACACCATCGTCGCTCCGCCGACGATAACCCAGAACGCCTGGGACGCGTACGAAAGCGCCATCCGCGTCCATCTCATCCCCGGTATCGGCGCACACCGTATCAATAAGCTGCAAGCAGAGCACCTCGAACGGCTCTACCGAAAAATGATGACACAAGGCCGAGCACCGTCCAGACCCGGAGAGAAGATCAAGCCGACGAGGCCAGCGACCGCGCACCAGGCGCACCGCACCATCCGAGCCGCGCTGAACGAAGCGGTACGTCGCGGCCACATCAATGGAAACCCCGCACTACTGGCAAGAGCACCGAAAGTCGTGGAAGAAGAAATCGAGCCCTACTCGGTGGACGAGATCAAGCGTCTCCTCGAGGCCGCCCAGACACGGCGAAACAGCGCCCGATGGGCGATCGCGCTGGCGCTGGGCCTGCGCCAAGGCGAGGCACTCGGGTTGCGCTGGTCAGACATCGACGAGGCTGCCCGCGCTCTCACCGTGCGCCGCAACCGGCTACGGCCCAAATGGAGGCACGGGTGTTCCATGCCGTGCGGCCACAAGCACGGCGGGCACTGCCCGCAACGTATGCCGCTGCGCGAGGAGACCGGCCCCACCAAGTCCAAAGCCGGCAAC
>DASUVX010000009.1:0-3458 GCA_036378735.1 Pseudonocardiaceae bacterium
GATGTGGTGGATCCAACAGCTGGATCACGGAGATCAGCTTGTGGATCTCGCGATTCTTTCCCTGGGCGGCGTGGTGGCGCTCGCGGTCTATGTCCTGGTGCTCCGTGTCGCGGTGCGACGGATAGGTGGTGGGTCATGACACAAACCCTTCCGCCGGGTTCTGGTTCGCCTCCCGCCTCTGGGGGGTTCGGTCCGATTCCCGCCTTCGGTGGATCTCTACCGGCCCCGGTGGTGAGCCGCCGGTTGGGGCTGGCAGCGGCTGGCTGCGCCGTGGTCGGTGGGATCCTCGCGGTGGCGGCCGGCCCGCTCATCGTGCTGGCCGCGATCGGGGTCCTGGCTTTGGTCGGCATGTTCGCCGCGGCGGCTTACCGGCCAATCTTTGCGACTTATGCCTATCTCGGCACGCTACCTCTCATCGCCGGGATCGACCGGGGACACCTGATTCCGCTGGTGCGTCCTAACGAAGCGCTGTTGGTGGTGCTACTCGCCGGAGCGTTGATCGGTGGTTACTTCCGATGGTGCCGGGGCGAACGGATACCGCTGCAATGGCATCAACTGGACATCCCGCTCGGCGTGTTCTTGCTGGCCTCGACGGCGTGGCCTTTGCTGTCGGTGTTGTTGCGTGGCCAGACGCTGACGACGTCCGATCTGGCGTCGGTGCTGCCGGTCTGCAAGCTTGTAGCCATCTACCTGCTGGTGCGCTTCAGCGTCAGCACCGAGGCCCAGCTGGTGCGGTGCTTCCGACTGATCATCTGGCCGGGCGCGGTGGTTGCGGTGATCGCAATCATGCAAACTCTGCACTTCGGCCCGGTCGTCGCGATGCTGCAGACGGTCTGGGCTCCGGACAGCAACCCGGCCGCACTGGCCGAGCGGGGTTCGACCACGCTCGCCTCGCCGATCGCGACCGGCGACTACATCATCATCTGCCTCACTTTGATCGTCTGCTGCGGGATGCGGGGATTGCTGGATCGCCGTGAGCGGCTCGGCTTGGGCCTCGTGCTCGGTGCCGGTGTGCTCGCCACCGGCCAGTTCTCTACCTGGATTTCCGCGGTGGTGGCCGCGGCTCTGATCCTGTGGCGCTTCAGCACAGTTCGCCAAGGTTCCCTGCGATTCGTGTGGTTGGTGCCGGTAGCGCTCGCGATCGGTGCGCCCGCATTGATCGGCCGGTTGCAGGGGTTCAGCGAGTTCGGCGTGCCGCGCAGCTGGATCGGCCGCTGGAGCAACCTGTCCAACTTCTACCTGCCGCGATTCGGGTTCATCAATGTCCTACTGGGGGTCTCGCCCGACTCGGTGCTGGACGCACCCGAGAGATGGCGCGACGTCATTTATCTGGAAAGCGGCTACCTGGAGCTGCTCTGGATTGGCGGGATCCCGCTGCTGGCCGCGTTCGCCTGGCTATCGGTTGTGGTGCTGCGCCGCACGCGCGAGCTCATGGCGCAGCCGGGCGCTGTGGGTGCCGCGGCGTCGGCACTGTGGGTGTGCTGGTGGTTCGTGCTCATCCTCACTGTCCTCGATCCGCACCTGACGCTGCGGGGCACCGGGGACCTGCTGTTCATGCTGATCGGAATCACCGCGGGGAGGCTAAGTGTCCAGCGGCGTTGAACAGACACGTTTACCCGCTCGATGGGAACCAATCGCTCGGCGGGCCGTCGATCTGGCGGTAGTGGTGGTCGCATTACTGGTGCTCATGATCCCGATGTTGCTTATCGGGATGGCCATCAGATTGGGGAGTCCAGGGCCGGCGTTTTACCGCCAGCAGCGGATAGGGCGGGGCGGCCGACCGTTCACCATGTACAAGTTCCGCACCATGCGGGTAGGTGGCTCTGACGCGCAGCACCGCGAGCTCATCGCTCGCGAGCTGCGCGGCGAGGACACCTCGGTGAACGGCAGCTGGAAGATCGATTGTGACCCGCGGGTGACGCGGGTCGGCTCCTTCCTGCGGCGCACCAGTATCGACGAGCTACCTCAGTTGATCAATGTGCTGCGGGGTCAGATGTCGCTGGTGGGTCCCCGGCCCTGCCTCGACTGGGAAGCGGAGATGTTCCCGCCCCGCTTCGCCGAGCGCTTCGACGTCCCGCCCGGACTTACCGGGCTTTGGCAGGTTAGTGGACGCAGCACAATGGGTACCTTAGAAATGCTCGAACTTGACCTTGCCTATGTGCGTGGATGGAGTTTTTGGAGCGACCTGGGGATTTTGCTGCGTACCGTGCCGACGCTGCTACGGGGGCAGGGCGCGCGCTAAAAGTAATGGTTTCAGGCAGCTTGGGGGGCAGCCTTGACTGCAGTCGCTACGACCAGCTTCGCGATACCCCGACTAACGCGTCGGGCCCGGACAGTCCTGCTTACGGCGCACGTCGCGGTGTCGGTGGGGTGGCTGGGACTGGACGGCGCGCTGGTGGCGCTGGAAGTGACCGGCTTGGGGACCGGTGATCCTGGTGAGCGGGCCGGGATAGCAGCGGCGATGGCTGCGCTTGTCATGTGGGTGCTCGTTCCCGTGGTGGCTGCCTCGCTAATCAGTGGGCTGGTGCTGGCGCTGTCCACCCCATGGGGTCTGGTGCGGTACTGGTGGGTCATCATCAAGTGCGGTATCGCCGGGGTGCTGACGGCCACCGGGCTGGTGTTGATGCTGCCCCGGCTCCATCAGATCATCATCGGGGAGGCCGAGCCGGTCGGGATGCAGTTACTGGTCGGCAGAGCGATCGCGCTGGCGCTCTTGCTGGGGGCGACGGGCCTGTCGGTGGTCAAACCGTGGGGCAAGACGCCGCACGGGAGGTCGGCCACGACCGCCCGGCAGCTGGTCAGCAGAAGTAGCGATACAGCAGCGCGCCGGCCTTCTTCGTCACGTCGTCCGGAACCGATTCGCCGGTGAGCAGCTCGGTGAGCCCACCGAGCATTGCGCCGGCCTGCGGGTCGCTGCGGGCGTGCTCTCCGCCGGCGCGCAAGGTCACGATCCGCCGCTCCTCGGTGGCCCACTTGCGCTTGTAGGCGATCAGCCCCGGCTGATCGAGATCCGACAGTCCCCAGTCGACCAGCCGGGCTCTGCGCTGCACACCCCAACGGATCCCGGCCCAGAAGATCGCATCATTCGGTCGCTTTGCGAGGTGCTCATGGCGGGAGGCCCCGAACTTGTAGTACAGCGTGTCCGCCCAGCTGAGGAATACTGCACCGGCGATCAGCTCGTGTCCGGCGTAAGCGAGCATGGTCACAATGGCGTCGTTCGGGGAGAAGGCGTCCCAGATACGGTCGAAGAGCTCGACGGGCTGGGCCAGCAGCTTGTACTTGCGTTTGCGCAGGAGGACGTGCAGGTCGTGGAAGCGGTGCACGGCGTCCCGATCGGTACGCGCCTCAACCCGCACACCTTCCCGCTCGGAGATGGTGATGTTGCGGCGGGCGTGCTGGGACAGCCGGCGCCGGATCTCGTCGAGGTCGTCGTCCAGCGGCGTGCCGTGCCACGCCGC
>DASUVX010000010.1:0-24715 GCA_036378735.1 Pseudonocardiaceae bacterium
CGCGACCTGTCTCGGTGACGCAGCCGCGCGAAGCTCGCCGCTACTGCCCGCTGACATCGTCAACGCTGATGTACCACTGCCGAGGTACGCCACCGACCACGGCTGCGCTGCCCGACGTACGACGACTGCCTCTAGCCAGCCGACGACGATCCCAATCCCAGCGACGCAGCATTAAGGCACACGGTCAGGGCACTCAACGCCCGGTCAAGCACAGGGAGATCGTCATGGTGGCGCAATTGGCAGGCTATGCGGCGGTTACGTACCCGGGCTGGGGTCATGGCCCGGGAGTCGGTGGACCCGGCTGGTGGCTCATCTTTCCGATTCTGTTCTGGGCGCTGGTGTTGTCGGTGGCCGGGTATGTGATCTATCGCAGGTCGCCGAAGCAGCAGGCGCGCAGCGCAGCCGAGCGGACTCTCGCTGAGCGGTATGCCCGGGGTGAGATCAGCGAAGACGAGCTGCGGCAGCGCAGGAACGTACTGCGAGCTGGCTAAACTCATCCACTCGAAAATCTGTGGGTGGTTGCCCGGTCGGGGCAACCACCCACAGTGTGATCAGGAATGCTGCAGCACGGCCTCGATGTCCAGCGAGATGTGCACGGTGTCGCCGATGACCACACCGCCGCCGTCGAGCGGCAGTTCGGTGTCGATGCCGAAGTCCTTGCGGTTGATCTTCGCGGTAGCGGAGAAGCCGGCGCGCGTGCCGCCGTAGGGGTCGGGGCCGAATCCGGTCAACTCGACGGTGAGCGGGACCGGGCGGGTGATGCCGTGCAAGGTGAGTTCGCCGTCCACCACGAGGTTGCCGCCGTCCCAGCGTAGGCCGGATGACCGGTAGGTCATGGTGGGGAACTGCGTCGCGTGCAGGAAGTCAGCCGAACGGATGTGCTCGTCGCGCTGCGGATTGCCGGTGTCGAAGCTGGTGACGTCGATTTCCGCGGTGACCGACGAGTCCAGCAGATCGTCGCCGGTGACAAGACGGCCGGAGACGCCGTTGAACCGGCCGCGCACCTTGCTGACCATCATGTGACGGACGGAGAACGAGACGTCGGAGTGGGTGGCGTCGATGTCCCAGGTGCCGGCAACGTAGCCCGGAAGCATGGTCGTAACAGTGGTCATCGGAGACCCTCCGTAGTTGTGATGTCCCGCCCCGTACTGCGGGATTCTGTTCACCACAACAAGTTGAAGCTTCAATTATTTCCCCAGTGTGAGCAGGACCACTCGCTAACCGCCGACCCTGCGAAGGCGCCTTGACCGGCATTAGCCGATTGGCCCGCATGCAGCCGGGCCCAGCTGTTGCCGAGCACGTACCCTGCGGGTATGCGCCGGATCATGGGGACCGAGGTGGAGTATGGAATCTCGGTGCCCGGAGACAGCACCGCCAACCCCGTCCTGACCTCAACCCAGGTCGTGCTGGCCTACGCCGCGGCGGCCGAGGTGCCGCGAGCCAAGCGGGCTCGGTGGGACTACGAGGTGGAGTCCCCCCTGCGGGATGCGCGCGGGTTCGACCTGGGCGTTCCCGGGCTCGCGCAACCCGATCCGGAACTGGACGATCTCGGCGCGGCGAACGTCATTCTCACCAACGGCGCCCGGCTCTATGTGGATCACGCGCACCCGGAGTTCTCCGGCCCTGAGGTCACCAACCCGCGCGATGCGGTGATCTGGGACAAAGCCGGCGAGCGGATCATGGAAGAGGCCGCGTTGCGTGCCCGCACCGTGCCGGACCAGCCGCTGTTCCAGCTGTACAAGAACAACGTCGATGGTAAAGGGGCTTCTTACGGCACTCACGAGAACTACTTGATGGCCCGCTCCACCCCGTTCACCATGGTGATCGCCGGGTTAACGCCCTTCTTCGTGTCCCGCCAGGTGATCTGTGGATCGGGCCGGGTGGGCATCGGACCGGCCGGTGAGCACCCCGGATTCCAGCTCTCCCAGCGGGCGGACTACATCGAAGTCGAAGTCGGCCTGGAGACCACCCTTAAGCGCGGCATCATCAATACCCGCGACGAGCCGCACGCCGACGCCGACAAGTACCGGCGGCTGCATGTGATCATCGGTGACGCCAACCTGGCCGAGTACTCCACCTACCTCAAGCTCGGCACCACAGCGCTGGTGCTGGACCTGATCGAGGCCGGCGAACGCTTCGACGACCTGCGGCTGGTCGATGCGGTGCGAGCGGTGCACACGATCAGTCGCGACCCGTCTCTAAAGGCGACGGTGGAGGTGGTAGGTGGGCGCCACCTGACCGGCCTGGATCTGCAGCGGTCATATCACGAGCGGGTTGCGGCCTTCGTTGCCCGCAATGGAGCCCCAGAAAACGGCGCCGATGACGGCAGCGACAGCCCAACCGATATCGCCGAGCACATTTTAAGCACCTGGGGCGAGGTGCTCGACGCGCTTGCCCGGGATCCGATGGAGTGCGTTGACCGGTTGGACTGGCCGGCCAAGCTGCAGCTCCTGGAGGGCTACCGGGCCCGTGACGGCCTGGGATGGGCTTCGCCCCGGCTGCAGCTGGTAGACCTGCAGTACTCCGATGTGCGGCTGCACAGGGGCCTGTACAACCGCTTGGTGGCTCGTGGCTCGATGAAGCGGCTGGTCACCGAGGAGGAGGTGCGCGCAGCCATCACCCGGCCGCCGGAGGACACCCGCGCCTACTTCCGCGGTCGGTGCCTGGAGCGCTACGCCACCGAGGTAGCCGCGGCGTCCTGGGACTCGGTGATCTTCGATTTGGGTCGCGAGTCCCTCGTCCGCATCCCTACCCTGGAACCGTTGCGGGGTACCAGGGCACATGTCGGGGCGCTGCTGGATGCCTCGGAAACCGCTGCCCAGCTGGTGGAAGCACTCACTCGAGGCTGATCACCCGACTGGCCTGGCAGCGATTGTCAGTGTTGCTGGGTAGTGTTTGGCTCTAGACAACTCGATCCGGGAGGCGAAATGTCCCAGGAGAAGGTGCAGCGCCAAGGCGGCGGCGGAGACGACGAGACGACTGGCGGTGCCCCGGCTGGTCAGGAACGCCGGGAGAAGCTCGGCGAGGACGTGGACGCCATTCTTGACGAGATCGACGATGTGCTCGAGGAGAACGCCGAGGACTTCGTCCGCGCCTATGTGCAGAAGGGCGGCCAGTGACCTGCCAAGCATCACGTACCGAACAGGATGCTCAGTACAGGGTGTGACGAAGCTGTGACAGACTGGTGCATGCAAGTCCGGCACTCGAGAGACTGCGACAACGGGAGCTAGGAGACGATTGCAGCCGATGGATCAGTCCTCGGTCGGGCGCTACCCGGGCGCGGCCCTGCCAGCGTCGCACTTCATGGTGGGCAGCTCCTCGTTTACCGATTTCCTCGCTGCCACCTCACCGGAGCTGTTGCCCGGCTACCGCGTGGGCAGCGTGCCGGCTAGCACCGAACCGTTAATGAGCCGGCATGGTACGACCATCGTGGCGGCCACCTTCCGCGGTGGCGTACTCGTCGCGGGGGACCGCCGGGCGACGGCCGGCAATCTGATTGCCCAGCGTGACATGGACAAGGTGTTCGTCGTTGACGACTACTCTGCGATCGGTATCGCGGGCACCGCCGGCATCGCAGTAGAGATGGTGCGATTGTTCACCGTCGAAATGCAGCACTACGAAAAAATCGAAGGCGTGTCGCTGACTCTGGACGGCAAGGCCAACAAGCTGGCCGGCATGGTCCGCGGTAACCTCGGAGGCGCCATGCAGGGGCTGGCGGCGGTGCCCCTGTTCGTCGGCTTCGACGTCGATGCCACCGATCCGGATCGGGCGGGCCGGATCGTGTCTTACGACGTTGTCGGCGGCCGATACGACGAGACGCTCGGTTACCACTCGGTGGGTTCGGGTTCGCTGTTCGCCCGATCATCGTTGAAGAAGCTGCACGACCCGATGATGGACATCGAGTCGGCAGTCCGGGTTGCGATGGACGCCCTCTACGACGCGGCCGATGATGACACCGCGACCGGCGGTCCGGATCCCGTCCGCCGGATCTACCCGGTAGTGATCACTATCACCGCCGCGGATGGAGCCGTCC
The DNA here is from genome assembly GCA_036378735.1 of Pseudonocardiaceae bacterium. Lineage (GTDB taxonomy): Bacteria > Actinomycetota > Actinomycetes > Mycobacteriales > Pseudonocardiaceae. The sequence goes on from DASUVX010000010.1 coordinate 4,034, forward strand.
GGATGCCCGACGAACAGGCCGGTCAGGTGGCGGAACTGGTAGTCGACGCCCGCAAGCGCAAGCCCGGCGGCTGACGCTAATCTCGTCTTTCTCGCTGATCCGATGTCCACCCAGGAGTTCCCGCTGTGACGATGCCGTTCTATGCCTCGGTCGAGCAGGTCATGCGCGACCGTTCGGAGCTCGCCCGCAAGGGCATCGCTCGGGGTCGCGGTGTCGCTGTGCTCAGCTACTCCCGTGGGGTGCTGTTCGTCGCCGAGAACCTGTCCACCGCGCTGCACAAGATCTCCGAGATCTACGATCGGATCGGTTTTGCCGCGGTCGGCCGCTACAACGAGTACGAGAACCTCCGCCAGGCCGGAATCAGGCTCGCCGACCTTCGGGGTTACTCCTACGATCGGCGTGACGTGACAGGGCGAGGCCTGGCCAATGCTTACGCACAGACCCTCGGCACGATTTTCTCGGAACAGCAGAAGCCCTTCGAGGTGGAGTTGTGCGTTGCTGAGGTGGGGGCCAGCCCGGACTCCGACCAGCTCTACCACCTCACCTATGACGGCTCCATCGGGGACGAGCCCGACTTCGTCGTGATGGGCGGCCAGGCCGACGTGATCGCTACGGCGCTCAAGGAATCCTTCCGTCAGGACATGGACACCGCGGAGGCCGTCGCGGCCGCGGTCGCAGCGCTGAGCTCGGTGTCCACCAACGTCAACGGCACCGGCACGCGCACGCTGGGTGTCGGCCAGCTCGAGGTCGCAGTCTTGGACCGATCCCGCCCGCGCCGCGCTTTCCGTCGCATTACCGGGGCGGCCCTTAGCGCGCTGCTCACCAGCGCCAACCCTGCGGGTACCAACTCGACACCGCCAGATCCCGACAAGGACAGCGACGATGCGCCGTCCGACGGCTCCGGGTCAGGCGGCTAACAGACCTAGTGCCACCGCAGCGCTGATGAATCCGAATCCGGACGATAGACCGTCAGCGCCGCCGGTTGGGTGAAGAACTCGAACCGGCTGCCCTCTGCCACGACCTCACCGTCGGTGGCCAGTGCAACCGGCGGCCCCAAGACCTCGATGAGCAGCCCGCCACGTTCCTGCTGGACATAGGTGCGACTTTGCTGCAGCGCCCCGGCCAGGGCCCCGATCACGAACCTGGTCCGGGACAGCTGAACGTCGGCCCGGATGTAGCGGACATCGATCAATCCGGAGTCCAGCCGGTGCCTGGTCGCGGCCGCGAAGCCGCGAGGGCGGTAAAGCCCGTTGCCCACGAACACCAACCACACCTTGCGGTGCTTCCTGTCGATGCGCACCGCTAGGGGGTCCGACTCCCGCAGCACGTGGATCAGCGCCAGCGCGGCCGCTGGCCACTTGCCCCAACGCGCCTGCCTGCTCTCCCGTAGCTCAACCAGGTCGGGGTACCCACCGAGGCTGGCTGTGTTGACGAACCAGTGTGGTGGCGAACGGTCGATTCGCACCCCACCCAGGTCTACTGCCACCGCGCTGCCGTTGCGCACCGCACCGACGGAGTCGGCCACCTCAGACACCCCAATATCGCGCGCGAAGTGGTTGAGCGTGCCGGCAGGCACCACCACAAGCGGCAGTCCTCGGCTGGCGGCCACCGCGGCGACCGCGGCCACCGTGCCATCGCCACCGGCGACTCCTAGCGCGCGTACCGGCGCCTCGGCGGCATCGAGCTCTGTCTCCAGTTGCTTGGTCAGATCGCCATCCGGCCCGATGATCACCTGCCGGGCCGCGGGCCAGGCAGCGGCCAACTCTGCACCGGGGTGCTCGCCTTCGGTTCCCGCGCGCAGGTTGATCAGGATGACCAGACCCGCACCGTCTGGCAGCGCGGGTGCCCGGGTCAGGTGCCTGCTGTCCGCGGATTCGCCGACCCGCAGCGGCCACCACCGGCGGGTGGCCACCGCGATACCGGTGCCCATCAGCATTCCCGCCGCCACGTCCGACGGCCAGTGGACGCCGGTATGCACGCGGGAGTACGCCACTGCCGCCGCGATCGGTGCTACCGCGAGCCCGGCCGCGGGGGACTCCATCGTCACCGCAGAGGCGAAGGCGGCTGCCGACGCGGCATGTCCGGACGGGAACGACGACGACCGTGGATAATGGCGCATGGCCAACCGGCGTGCCAGCGGCAGTTCTTCGTACGCGGGTCGCAGGCGTGGCAACAACGGCTTGGCGAGGGCGTTGATGGTGAAACTCGCGCCGCCGATCGCCGCCACACCGCGCAGCGCGGCGCGCCGGGTGGCACCCTTGCGGCTGGCCAGCACCGCAGCTATTGCGAACCACACCAGGCTGTGGTTCGCGGCGGTGGTGAGCCCCTTGAAAATCGCGTCAGCGGGGCGGCGCGGGATGATCCCGCGCCGGCTCACCAAGCCACGGTCAATCCGGTCGATCTTCGCCGCTACTCTGCGCAACCAATCCTGCACGTTAACAGCTTAAGTCAGCCCGGACGGACGGCCTGCAAGACGGCCGTAGCGGCCTAGGCTGGATGGTATGCAGCGGCGGATCTTCGGCATCGAGACCGAGTTCGGGGTTACCTGCACCTTCCACGGCCAACGCCGGCTGTCGCCGGACGAGGTCGCCCGCTACCTGTTCCGGCGAGTGGTCTCGTGGGGTCGTTCGTCCAACGTCTTTCTGCGCAACGGCTCCCGGCTCTATCTTGACGTGGGTTCGCACCCGGAGTACGCCACCGCGGAGTGCGACGACCTGTCCCAGTTGGTCACCCACGACAAGGCCGGGGAGCGGATTCTCGAGGATCTCCTGGTCGACGCCGAGCGGCGGCTGGCCGATGAGGGTATCGGCGGGGACATCTTCCTGTTCAAGAACAACACCGATTCCGCCGGCAACTCCTACGGATGTCACGAGAACTACCTGGTGGCCAGGGCTGGTGAGTTCTCGCGGATCGCCGATGTGCTGTTGCCCTTCCTGGTCACCCGGCAGCTGGTCTGCGGCGCAGGCAAGGTGCTGCAGACGCCGCGCGGCGCGGTGTATTGCCTGTCGCAGCGCGCTGAGCACATCTGGGAGGGAGTCTCCTCGGCGACCACCCGCTCCCGCCCGATCATCAACACCCGGGACGAGCCGCACGCCGACGCCGAGCGGTATCGCCGCTTACACGTCATCGTCGGCGATTCAAACATGTCGGAGGTGACCACCCTGCTCAAGGTGGGCACCGCCAACCTGGTTCTGGAGATGGTCGAGGAAGGCGTCGCGTTCCGTGACTTCACGCTGGACAACCCGATCCGGGCGATCCGCGAAATCAGTCATGACCTCACCGGCCGGCGCGGGGTGCGGCTGGCCGGTGGGCGCGAGGCTTCGGCGTTGGACATCCAGCGGGAGTACTACCTGCGCGCGGTGGATCACATTGCCCGCCGCGGGTCCGATCCACTGACCGACCGGGTCATGGAACTGTGGGACCGTACGTTGGACGCTGTCGAGCGCCAAGATCTCAGCCTGATCGATCGGGAGATCGACTGGGCGATCAAGCATCGGCTCGTGGAGCGCTATCGAGCCAAGCATCGGATGGAGCTGTCCAACCCGCGCATCGCCCAATTGGACCTCGCCTACCACGATATCCGCCGCGGCCGCGGGCTGTTCGATCTGCTCCAGCGCAAGGCCCTGGTCGACCGGGTGACCGACGACGGCGAGATCGAGGCGGCCAAGGACACCCCACCCGCCACCACCCGGGCCAAGCTGCGTGGTGACTTCATCGCCGCCGCTCAGGCCGCGGGGCGCGACTTCACCGTTGACTGGGTGCACCTCAAGCTCAACGACCAGGCCCAGCGCACCGTGCTGTGCAAAGATCCGTTCCGCGCGGTGGATGAACGGGTGGAGCGGCTCATCGCTTCGCTGTGAGGTGAGTAGCGGCATCGCCAGTCACGGGGCCAGCCGTAGGCTGCCCCCGTGTCCACTGCTCGCGCTGAGCGCCTGGTCAATCTGGTGATCTGTCTGCTGTCCAGCCGGCAGTACCTGCCCGCTGAGCGGATCCGGCGGATCGTGCCCGGCTACGCCGAGGCGCCCTCGGACGAGGCGTTCTTCCGGATGTTCGAGCGGGACAAGGCGGAGCTACGCGAGTTGGGCGTCCCGCTGGAGACTGGGCGCACACCAGGGTTCGACGCAGGCGAGGGTTACCGCATCGCACGCCGGGACTACGAGCTGCCGGATATCGATCTTGAGCCTGATGAGGCCGCCGCGGTAGCGCTCGCCGCCCGGCTGTGGGACTCCCCGCAGCTGGCCGGTGCCGCGCATGGTGCTGTGCTGAAGCTTCGTGCTGCCGGGGTGGAGGTTGATCCCGAGCCGTCGATGGTCGTCGAACCCCGGGTACGGGCCACCGAGCCGGCACTGACCCCACTGATCACCGCGGTGCAGGCAGGTCAAGCCGTAACGTTCGCCCACCGCAGGCATCCTGCCGAGCCCCCTGCGGCGCGCACCGTCGAACCATGGGGAGTGGTGTCCTGGCGGGGTCGATGGTATGTGGTGGGACATGATCGAGACCGGAGGGCGACGCGCTGTTTTCGGGTCTCGCGGATTGTCGGTGCGGTGCGAACCGTGGGCGCCCCGGGGGCGGTCCAGTGCCCGGTGGGAACGGACCTACTCAAGATCGTCGCGGGTTCCGCGGGGCCCCCGGCGGTGGCACACACCGCGCGCTTGTGGCTGGCCAGCGGCCGCGCCAACGGCCTGCGCAGGTACGCCAAGGTACTGGAGAGCAAGACCATGGATGGAGAAGTCGGCGACGTTGTTGCGGTGGATCTGCCCGGCTATGACGTCGCTGCCCGATGGTTAGCCGGGCTCGGGCCGGATGCCGTGGTGCTGGAGCCGGCCGAGTTGGCTGATGCGGTGCGGGCCCGCTTGCGGGCGGCTGCTGGGAACGTCAGCTGATGGAGGGCGTGGCGGAGCGGTTGCCCCGGCTGTTGGCCCTGGTGCCCTACCTGCTCGTGCGACCCGGCGTGCCAATCGAGGAGGTGGCCGCCGACTTCTCCATCACGGTCCGGCAACTGCGCCGGGATCTGGAGCTGCTGTGGATGTGCGGGTTACCCGGTTACGGGCCCGGTGATCTGATCGACCTCTCCTTCGAGGGCGACACCGTGACCGTCACCTTCGACGCCGGAATGCGACGCCCGCTGCGGCTGTCCAGGTCGGAGGCGACCGCGCTGGTGGTGGCGCTGCGAGCGCTCGCCGACACACCCGGTGTGGCCGACACCGGATCGGTGCGCCGGGCACTGGCCAAAATCGAGGCGGCGGCCGGGCAGACCGACGGTGTGGTGCTCGGGTTGGCGACCCGTGAAGAGGCCGCACTCGCCACGGTGCGCGACGCGCTGGATCACCGGCGCGCCCTGCACATCCGCTACTACACGCCGTCGCGGGACGCGGTCAGCGAACGCACTGTGGATCCGATGCGCCTGCTACTGGTCGAAGGCCGCAGCTACCTGGAGGCCTGGTGCCGCGCTGTTGATGACGTGCGGCTGTTCCGGCTGGACCGCATCGAACACGTCACCACCTTGGATGAGCCGGCGCAGCCACCATCGCATGCTCACCCCGCCGACATCTCCGCCGGCCTGTTCCGTGCCCAGCCCGATCAGCAGACCGCGGTGCTCACGCTCGCACCGGACGCCCGCTGGGTCGGCGAGTACTACCCGGTCGATGAGCTGATCGAAGGTGAAGGCGGGACCGCGACGGTACGGATGCGCTACGCCGAGACCGATTGGATGGTGCGTCTGGTCCTGGGGCTGGGCGCTGACGTCATCGTGCGCGACCCTCCCGAACTGGCCACAGCGGTGGCACAGCGAGCCCTCGCAGCCCTGCGGCGGTCCTCCGCGGCCCCTACGGGCGAGACCGATTAGGGTCATTGCTGTGCCTTACCTGATCAGCGTGCTGGCGGTCGCCGTGGGGATCGTGGTGCTGCTGACGGTGCTGTTGCGGCTGGGCGGTCCGGCCCGCCGACTTGCTGACACGGCCCGCTACAGCCGCGCCCACTTCGCCGATCACACCGGCGCGCTGGCCGCCCGGATTGCCGCACTGCGGGTCGCCGTCAACCGGCGACGCCACCGCAATGGGGACCGCTCACACCCAGCCCGACCCGCGTAGCATCGAGGCCGCACCTGGAGGCACGTGAGGAGGCCACCATGGGAATTCCGTCTGGTTGGGAGCTCGTCATACTCCTTGCCGTGCTGGTTGTGCTGTTCGGTGCGACCAAGTTGCCGACCGCCGCCCGATCCATCGGGCAATCCATCCGGATATTCAAAGCCGAGACCCGGGGCTCACGTTCAGAGGATCAGGATCAGGCGAGCTCACCAGCATCCGAGCAGCAGTCCCTACCGCCGGCGGGGCCGGGCCCGACTGGTAGCCATCAACCCCGGCGCCACGACGACACCATTCGCTGACAGCGAGGATCGGTGAGCGGGATGCGTTACGGGCTGGGGCGTCTGTTCACCGGCTCGCACCGCCGGCGCAAGGTCAACCCGGACGGCTCCATGACACTCATGGAGCACCTGTATGAGCTGCGTAACCGGTTGTTCGTCGCGTTGTGCGCGATCGCGCTCGGCGGCGTGCTGGGTTTCATCTGGTGGGGAGTGGCGCCGTTCGGCTTACCCAGCCTGGGCGACCTGCTCACCGAACCGTATTGCGCCCTGCCCACGACACTGCGGCTGACCCCGAACCCGGGGCGGTGCCAATTGCTGCAGACCGCCCCGTTCGAGGTGTTCACCTTGCGGATGCAGGTGGGCTTGGCCGCCGGTGCGGTATTGACGGCCCCGATCTGGATCTACCAGGTATGGGCCTTCATCACGCCTGGCTTGTATGCCAACGAGCGCAAGTTCGCGTTGAGCTTCGTCGGTACGGCCAGTGTGTTGTTCGCCGCAGGTGCTGTGCTCGCCTACTTCGTAGTGCCTACCGGCCTGTCCTTCCTGGCGAATCTCGGTGGCGGCCAGTTCATCACGGCGCTGACCGGGGACGCCTACATCAGTTTCCTGCTGACCATGCTGGCGGTCTTTGGATTGACCTTCGAACTGCCGCTGCTGGTGGTCATGCTCAACCGGGTCGGTGTGCTGCCCTATTCGAAGTTGAAGCGCTGGCAACGCGGCATCCTGTTCGGCCTTTTCGTGCTGGCTGCGGTGGCAACCCCGGGCAACGATCCGATCTCTATGCTGGCTCTGGCGTTCGCTTTGGTCGTGCTGTTCGAGTCGGCGGTGCTCATCGCGCGGGCGCACGACCGCGCTGTGGCGCGGCGTCGGGCCGAGCAGGGCTGGGACGATCTCGACCCCGACGAGCCCTCACCGCTTGACCACCACGTCGAGCCCATGCCGCCGTCGGAGGATCCGGCTCCCCGCTACGACGAAGCGACGTAAGTCGGCGACGGTGCGCGGCACATTGATTGTGAATCCGCATTCCGGGCGGAAAGCGGCGGCGAGGGTGGCTGGCAGCGTGGCGAGCGCACTGCGGGCTGCGGTGCCCGCTCTGGTGGCCACAGTGACCGCCGATGCTGCCGCCACCAGCAGGCTCGCCGCGCAGGCTGTGCAGCGCGGTGATGACGTGCTCGCCGTCTTCGGCGGTGACGGCACCGTGCACTTGGCCGCTCAGGCCGTCGCCGGAACCGCAACCGCGTTGGCGGTGGTGCCCGGCGGGAGTGGCAACGACCTGGCGGCAGCGTTGGGCCTGCCTGCCGATCCGGTCGCGGCTGCTGGACAGGTCGTCGACGCGCTGCGTTCCGGGCGGCGCCGGCGGATCGACGTGGGCCGGGTCGCTGGCGGAGCACGCTTTGCCACGGTGCTGTGCACTGGCTTCGATGCATCGGTCAACGTGCGGGCCAATGCGATGCGCTGGCCAGCCGGTCCGCGCCGGTATGACCTGGCAGTGCTGGCCGAGCTCGCTGCGCTGACCCCCAGGCCGGTGCGGGTGCAGGTAGACGACAGTGCGGTGGAGCTGAAGGCGATCCTGGTGGCGGTCGGCAACGGGCCGTGCTACGGCGGTGGGTTGCGGATCTGTCCGGATGCCACGCTGGCCGATGGCCTGCTCGATGTGATCGCCATCGCCGCGGTGACCCGGCGCCGGTTGCTGCGAGTCTTCCCGTCACTGCGAGCCGGTTCCCACGTGCGCGAGCCGGAGGTGACCGTGCTGCGAGGGACGACCGTGCGCATCGACGGCGACCCGGGATGGCCGGTGTACGCCGACGGGGAGCCGCAGGGCACCCTGCCGGTGAACCTGCACTGCGAAGCGGGCGCGCTCACCGTCGTCGTCTGAAACGTCGTTTTGTGACCCACCCCGCTGAGGTACGGTCACGCATTGCATCGCGATATATCGCGTGCTAACGTGACAGTGTCTTCACGAGGAGGTTGCAAATATGCACAACGAACGAAGACACAGCGGCAGAGGCCGCTTGTTGGGCCGGGACCATTCCCTCCGCGGTGAGCGCGGTCGCGGCCGGGTCCAGCGTGGTGATGTCCGCGCTGCCACCCTGATCCTGCTAGCCGAGCAGCCGATGCACGGTTATCAGCTGATGCAGGCCATGACCGAACGCACCGGTGGGGCATGGCGCCCCAGCCCCGGGGCGATCTACCCGACCATCGCCCAACTCGAAGACGAGGGACTGGTCACTGTCGAAGTCGAGGGCGGCCGCAAACTCGCGTCACTCACCGACGCCGGACGCGCCTACCTGGACGATCCGCGCCACGGGGTGACCGACCCGTTCGCGGCGATTACCGCATCGGATGCCGAGGCGCCCAGCCTGCGCGCGGGGATCGCCGAAGTGCACAGTGCCGCCAGGTCAGTCGCCGTCAACGGCACGCGAGCCCAGGTGGAGGCGGCCCAGTCCGTGCTGGCCGACGCGCGGCGCGCGCTGTACCTGATCCTTGCTGAGGGTCCCGGTTCGCCCACTACGGGCACTGGAGACTCCTCGTAACCGAATCCGGCCGCGACCTCGGCGCCGACCGCGTGGGTTGGTAGCGGTTGAGAGCTGCGCAGAGGCGGGTTGGCGGTACTTGAAGGGCGGCCAACGGGGTTGGTGTGACAGCCTGGCAGGGTGGCTAACTCTCCTGCCGAGGCATACACAGCAGCCCGCCGGCGGGTCGCGCTACCGGCCCTGGCCGAGTTCGCCGGCGGCCTGAGCTTCGAGCTGGATCCCTTCCAGGTTGCCGCGTGCGAGGCGCTGGAGGAGGGGCACGGCGTGCTGGTGTGCGCGCCCACCGGCGCCGGCAAGACCGTCGTGGGCGAGTTCGCGGTCCATCTCGCGCTGGCCCAGGGTCGCAAGTGTTTCTACACCACACCGATCAAGGCGCTGTCCAACCAGAAGCACGCCGACCTGGTGACCCGGTACGGTGCGGAGGCCGTTGGCCTGCTCACCGGGGATACCTCGATCAACGGGTCCGCTTCGGTGGTCGTGATGACGACCGAAGTGCTGCGCAACATGCTCTACGCCGGGTCGGCCACCCTCGATGGGCTGGCCTACGTCGTGATGGACGAGATTCACTACCTCGCCGACCGATTCCGCGGTGCGGTCTGGGAAGAGGTGATCCTCAACCTACCGGAGAGCGTCCGGATCGCCGGCCTGTCTGCGACGGTGAGCAACGCCGAAGAGTTCGGTGAGTGGCTCGTCGACGTGCGCGGCGACACCGCCGTGGTGGTCGACGAACACCGGCCGGTGCCGCTGTGGCAGCACATGATGGTCGGCTCGCGGATGTTCGACCTGTTCGCCGAGAAGACCAGTAACGGGCGGCTCACCGTCGACCCCCATCTCGTTCAGCGCGTGCACGACTTGGAGCGCCACAGCGGCTGGGACCGGCGGCAGCGAAACGGGGGATTCCGATTCCGGCCGCCCACCCGGGTGGACGTGGTGTCCCGCCTGGACCGCGACGGCCTGCTGCCCGCGATCACGTTCATCTTCAGCCGAGCCGGTTGCGAGGCGGCCGTGAACCAGTGCGTCCGCAGCGGGCTGCGACTGACCACCCCAGAGGAAGCCGAGGAGATCCGCCGGGTGGTGGACACCCGCACTGCTGACCTGCCCGAAGGTGATCTGGGTGTGCTCGGTTTTTGGGAGTGGCGCGAGGCGCTGGAGCGCGGAGTCGCGGCCCACCACGCCGGGATGCTGCCCGCGTTCAAGGAAACCGTCGAGGAGCTGTTCGTCCGGGGGCTGGTCAAGGCGGTGTTCGCGACCGAGACCCTCGCGCTGGGAATCAACATGCCGGCCCGCACGGTGGTGCTGGAACGGTTGATCAAATTCAACGGCGAGGCCCACGTCGATCTGACTCCCGGTGAGTACACCCAGCTGACGGGTCGGGCCGGGCGACGCGGCATCGACGTCGAAGGCCACGCCGTCGTGCTCTGGCAACCGGGCGTCGATCCCGCGCACGTGGCGGGGCTGGCTTCGACGCGTACCTACCCGCTGCGCAGCTCGTTTCGACCCGGCTACAACATGGCTGTCAACCTGGTGGACCGGGTCGGCGTGGTCGCCGGCCGGGCGCTGCTCGAGCGATCCTTCGCCCAGTTCCAGGCGGATCGCTCGGTGGTAAGCCTGGCTCGGCGGATCGACCGCAACGCCGAAGCCCTGGCGGGCTATGCCGAGGCGATGACCTGTCACCTGGGCGATTTCGCCGAGTACGCCCAATTGCGCAGGCAGATCTCCGAGCGGGAGCGCATGCTGGCGCGTAGCAGTGGTGCAGCGCGACGCGCGGAGGTGGCGCAGTCGCTGGCCCGGCTGGAGCGCGGCGACGTCATCGCAGTTCCCGGCGGGCGCCGGTCGGGGCTGGCCGTGGTGCTCGACACCAGCGAGGGCCCCGACGAGGATCCGCGCCCGCTGGTGCTCACCGAGGATCGCTGGGCGGGCCGGCTTTCGATCACCGACTTCCCGAGCCCGGTGCAGGCATTGGGCCGGATGCGGCTACCCAAGCGCGTGGAGCACCGCGTCCCCCGGGTACGCCGCGACCTCGCGTCGGCGCTGCGTGAGACCGGCATCCCGGTACCGCCGCGGGCTCGGCGGCGCAGCGAAGCCGCCGACGACGCTGAACTGGCGGCGTTGCGCCGTGCGCTGCGGGCCCACCCCTGCCACGGCTGCGACGACCGGGAGGCGCATGCTCGCTGGGCAGAGCGTTACGACCGGCTGCATCGCGAAACGGAGACGGTGCGCCAGCAGGTCGCGGCCACGACGCATTCGCTGGCCCGGATGTTCGACCGGATCCGGGCGTTGCTGGCCGAGCGCGGCTACCTGGAAGGCGAGCAGCTCACCCAACACGGTCACCGGCTGGCCCGGTTGTGGTCCGAAACCGACCTGCTGACCGCGGAATGCCTGCGGCACGGGATCTGGGATGGTTTGCAGCCCGCCGAACTCGCTGCTGTCGTCTCCGCCCTGGTTTACGAGGCTCGGGGCGACGACGCCACCCCGCGGGTTCCGTCCGGCCCGGTGAGCGACGCGCTGGTGGCCACCGTGCGGTTGTGGGGGGAGCTGGAGGCCGATGAGCGGCGCCACCGGCTGGAACGCACTCGCGAACCCGATCTCGGCTTCGCCTGGCCGGTGTACCGGTGGGCCCGCGGGGAGTCGCTGTCGGCGGTGCTGGCGGCAGCAGAAGGCAACGGCGCTGACCTGTCCGCAGGGGACTTCGTCCGGTGGTGCCGGCAGGTGGTGGACCTGCTCGACCAGGTGCGCGGTGTTGCGGGAGAGGACTCCGGAGTGGGACTCGCGGCGGACACCGCAGTTCGCGCATTGCGCCGCGGCGTGGTTGCGCTAGGTACGGGATGACCCGGCGACTGACGTGATCACTACCCAACAAGCACACATCGAACAGCTCATTACCTCGACAGCACGGTGGGAGGTATCAGGATCATCTCGCTGCAACGCGGTATCACCATTGCAATTCTCGTCTTGTTCGCCGTCAGCGGCTGCACGTCAACCACCTCAATAAGCAACGGCGGCGAACAAGACCTTGGCATGCGAGCGGCGGGTGCCGCGCTACCTTCAGGACAGGATTGCGCTGCACGAATCGAGCATGGTCAGCCAGAGCTGCGGCCAGAGAACACGCAGGCTAACCATTTCGTACCGGACCGGGTGGTGATGCCGGTATGGAAAAACTTCACCAAGCAGGCCAACCAAGAGCTTGTGCAGCGTATCGACGGCAAGTTCACCGGCACCACGGGTGAGATCCTCGCCTGGGGCGCCTGCAAGTGGGGCCTGGATGCGGATTTGCTCAGAGCAGTGGCCGTCCAAGAAAGCGATTGGCGACAGAGCACCGTTTCCGACTACTCGAACAACCCCCGCAACTGCGTCGACGGCGACACCCCACCCTGCCCGACCAGTTTCGGGATCATGCAGCTGAAGCACATCTACCTGCCTGGCTCCTATCCGCTGTCGCAGGAAAGCACCGCGTTCAACGTCGACTATTACGGCGCACGTATCCGAGCCTGCTACGAAGGCTGGGTTACCTACCTAGGCGGCGATTACGGCCCCGGCGACATCTGGCACTGCGTGGGCTGGCACTGGTCAGGGCAGTGGAAGGACCCCGGCTCGGAGCGCTACATCAAGCGGGTACACCGTTACCTCGACAGCAAACCCTGGTTGGAGTGGGCCGACCGCTGACGGCCTATGCCAGCAGACCCGGGCAGACCCCTGGTTTGTCCGGACACCCGGGCCCTGCCATCGCGGCAGGCGCAGTTGCCAGGGCGACGACGCCCGACAGGACGATGGTGGTAACCACCCTCACGCAGCGGTGGCGTGCTGACTGCGCCTGGGTGCTCATCGTGGTGTCCCCTCAGTGTCTGCAAGCGAAGCCGTGACCGGATTGGCGCGGGCGCCGCGGGGAACACCAGTCTACAAGGTAGTTCCCGTCATGGAGACATATCGGGCTTGGCGAGGGCCCTGTTACCCCGATATGTCTCCATGACGGGAAGGAGGAAGGGGAGCGAACGGGATGACTAAGGCTGTGACGGTGTTGGGAACCGGGATCATGGGGGCCGGGATGGCCCGCAGCCTGATCCGTGCCGGGCTGGACGTGACGGTATGGAACCGCAGCGCGGAGAAGGCTCGCCCGCTGGGGCACGACGGAGCGCGCGTGGCCGACGAGGTGGCCTCGGCAGTGTCGGGTGCGGATGTCGTGCTCACCATGCTGTTCGACGCCGATGCCGTCACAACGGTGATGGCGCAGGCCTTGCCCGCCCTCGGCCGGGCCGCGCTGTGGGTGCAGGCCAGCACGGTCGGTCTCGACGGCACCGCCCGGCTCGCCGAGCTGGCTGATCGGCACGGTGTCGGGTTCATCGACGCTCCCGTCCTCGGTACCCGCAAGCCGGCGGAGGAAGGCGCACTGATCGTGCTCGCCGCGGGTCCCCAGCAGCTGCGCGAGGCTGCGGCGCCGGTGTTCGACGCGATCGGCTCGCGCGTGGTGTGGGTGGGGGAGCGACCCGGAGATGGACACCGGCTCAAATTGGTCGCCAACTCATGGGTGCTGTCCGTCGTCGGTGCCACAGCCCAGGCCATCGGCCTGGCTCGGGATCTAGGGATCGATCCCCAGTTGTTCTTGGACGTCATCTCCGGAGGGCCACTGGACTGCGGCTATACCCAGCTCAAGGGCAGGGCCATGATTGCTGGAGAGTTCCCGCCGGCGTTCCCTCTCGACGGGGCCGCCAAGGACACCGCCCTGATCGCCGAGGCGATGCGCGCCGCCGGCACCGATGACCGGCTCATGGCGGCCCTGCACCAGCAGTTCCAGGCAGCGGCTGACGCCGGGCACGACGCTGAAGACATGGCCGCGGTGATCCATGCGTTCCATCGATGACGCGCGCGGAGGAATACGACTACGTCGTGGTCGGCGGCGGCTCGGCAGGATGTGTCCTCGCAGCCCGGCTATCTGAGGATCCGTCGGTTACGGTATGCCTACTCGAGGCCGGACCGTCCGACCTAGACGATCCGAAGATCCTGCACCTGGAGCAGTGGCCCCGGCTGCTTGGATCCGGCTATGACTGGGATTACCCGGTCGAGCCGCAAGCACGCGGCAACAGCTTCCTGCGACACTCTCGGGCCAGAGTGCTCGGTGGTTGCTCGTCACACAACTCCTGCATCGCGTTCTGGACCCCCCGCGAGGACCTCGACGAGTGGGCAGCGGTCGGCTGTGCCGGTTGGAGCGCCCGCGAGTGCTGGCCGCTGATTGCGCGGCTGGAGAACAACGACGGCCCCGGTGATCACCATGGCCGTACAGGCCCCGTGACGCTGCGGCAGATCCCGCCACAGGATCCGGGCGGGATCGCGGTGTTGGCCGCCGCGGCCGCGGTCGGCCTGCCTACGGTGCGCTTCAACGAGGGCGTCACGATCACCGAGGGGGCGGGTTTCTTCCAGATCAACGCCGACGAGAACAACCTGCGCATGTCGTCATCGCGCAGCTACCTGCACGCATTGGTGGGGCGGCGGCGCAACCTTGTCGTGCGGACCGGCGCCTGGGTCAAGCGAGTGCTCTTCGATGCAGGCAAGCGGGTGACCGCAGCGGAGTACCTCGACTCGGGAACATTCAAAATCGTGCATTCCCGCCGGGAGGTGATCCTGTGCGCGGGGGCCATCGACACACCCAAGCTGCTCATGCTGTCTGGCATCGGGCCGGCTGAGCACCTGCGCGACGTCGGTATCGACGTGCTCGTGGACAGCCCCGGTGTCGGATCCAATCTGGACGATCATATCGAGGGGCTGGTCATGTGGGAGGCATCCCGACCGATGGTCACCCGGTCCACCCAGTGGTGGGAGATCGGCTTGTTCGCCCGGACCGATCAGGCGTTGGACCGTCCCGACCTGATGATGCACTACGGCTCGGTGCCCTTTGACATGAACACCGTGCGCTGGGGCTACCCGACCACGTCCAACGGCTTTTGCCTGACCCCGAACGTCACCCGCGGACGGTCCCGCGGGACAGTGCGACTGCGCTCTCGCGATTTCCGGGACCGGCCGAAGGTCGACCCGCGCTACCTCACCGATCCCGACGGCCATGACATCGGTGTGCTGCTGGCCGGGGTTAGGCTCGCCCGCCGGATCGCTGCGCAGCCGCCGTTACAGGCCTGGATTCGCCGTGAGCTGGTGCCAGGAGCGGGCGTGGTCGCTGACGGCGAGCTCATCGACTGCATCAGCAAGACGCACAACACCGTCTACCACCCTGCGGGCACCGCCAGGATGGGTGCTGCCGGCGATCCGCAGGCCGTGCTCGACCCGCGGTTGCGGGTCAACGGCGTGACCGGGTTGCGTGTGGCCGACGCGTCGGTCATGCCGTTCCTGCCGGCCGTCAACCCGAACATCACGGTCATGATGATCGGTGAGAAGGCGAGCGACCTGCTCGCCGAGGACGCGAGTCAGCCCCGGCCCTGAAGCGCTGCAACCAGCCGTTCCACCGCGCTGCCCAGGCCCCAGCTGCGCTGTAGCGCGGCAAGCGCCGCCGGGTCGGCGGGCGCGCGGGGCAGCGTGTCGTCGCGATCCGGCTGTACCGGGGCGTCCGTCGCCACCCGCACTACCGTGGGCGCCAGCTCCAGGTAGTCCCGGGCGGCTCGCAGCTTGGTTCGCACCCCTGACGCGAGCGCCGACCGGGGATCGTCGAGCGCCGCGAGCAGGCGTTCCACCGAACCGAACCGGCTGATCAGCGTGGCCGCAGTCTTCTCCCCGATGCCGGGCACCCCGGGCAGCCCGTCGGAGGGGTCGCCGCGCAACGTGGCGAGGTCCGCATAACTGCGCCCGGCACCGGTTACCGGCAGCCCGTATCGGCTGGCGAGTTCGGCAGGGCCGACCACCTCGGCCTTGGCCAGTCCCCGCCCGACGTAGACCACGCGCACCGGAGTCGGCTCGGTACGCACCACTTGAAACAGATCCCGGTCGCCGCTGACCACCTCGACCGGATCACGGCGCTCGGCGGCGGCCAGCGTGCCGATCACGTCGTCGGCCTCGAACCCCGCGGCGCCGGCGGTGGCCAGTCCAGCGGCCGCCAGCACGTCGAGGATCAGCGGCACCTGGGGGCTCAACGTGTCCGGCACCTCCTCGACGTCGGGCGCGCCGGGCCCGGTCTCCTCGGCGACCCGGTGCGCCTTGTAGGAGGCAATCGCGGCGACCCGGAAGGCCGGTCGCCAGTCCAAGTCCAGGCAAGCGACCAGGCGGCCGGGCCGGCGCTGCTCGATCAGCCGGGTGAGCATGTCGGTGAAGCCCCGCACCGCGTTCACCGGCGTACCGTCCGGCGCAGTGACCGACTCCGGGACACCGTAATAGGCCCGGAAATACAGGCTCGCGGCGTCGATCAGCAGCAGAGGCGCGTCCATGAGGGCAGAGCCTGCCAGCTGCCGGCATCGGCCGGTCCTAGGCTAGCGGTGTGCCCGCCCCACTCGAGACCCTCGCAGCCCGCCTGACCCGGGCGCGCGGCGCGACCCAAGCCGCCGGCCTGGACGCCCTGCTGCTCACTCCCGGTCCGGACCTGCGCTACCTGCTGGGAATAGGCGGTGAGTCCCACGAGCGGCTGACCTGTCTGGTGGTGCCCGCCGGCGGTGATCCGGCGCTGGTAGTGCCTGCTTTGGAACGACCAGGCCTGGATGGCACCCCCGTGTTGGATCTGGGTCTGGAGGTCGCTGAGTGGGCCGATGGGGAAGATCCCTACGGCCTGGTCGCTGCTTTGCTGCCCAGGTCCGGGCTGGCTTCAGCCCGGATGGCGGTGGGAGACGCGATGCCCGCGACGCATGTGCTGGGGCTGCGGGCCGCACTGCCCGGATGCGGGCAGGAGCTTGCGTCGACGGTGCTGGCGCCGCTGCGGATGCGCAAGGACGGTGCCGAGATCGCCGCGCTGGCCGCCGCAGCCCGGGCTATCGACCGGGTGCATGCCCGGATGGGGGAGTGGTTGCGGGTCGGGCGGACTGAGGCGCAGGTCGGTGCGGATGTGGCGGCCGCGATCGTCGCGGAGGGGCATACCGCGGCGGCATTCGTCATCGTCGGTTCCGGTCCGCACGGGGCCAGCCCGCACCACGACGTCTCCGACCGGGTGGTGCAGCCCGGCGACCTGGTGGTGGTCGACATCGGCGGCCCCACTCCGGAGGGTTACTTTTCCGACTGCACGCGCACATACACCATGGGCGAGCCGGCCCATCCCGATGTCGCTGCCTGCTATGCGGTGCTGCAGGCTGCGCAGGATGCCGCCGTCGCCGCGGTCGCACCGGGGACTACCGCGCAGGCCGTCGACGCCGCCGCCCGGATCCCGATCAGCGATGCCGGTTTCGGTGATCGGTTCATTCACCGCACTGGCCACGGGATCGGCCTGGAGGTGCACGAGCAGCCCTACATCGTGGCCGGCAACGATCTGGTGCTCGACGAAGGCATGGCGTTCAGCATCGAGCCGGGGATATACCTGCCCGGGCGGTGGGGTGCCCGTATCGAGGACATCGTAGTTGTCGAGGCCAACGGTGCCCGGCGGCTCAACCATCGGCCGCGCGAACTTGCGGTCTTGCCGGTATGAGCAGCACCAACTCCGTCGCAATGCTTACCTGGAGCGGCCCAGTGCCCGGGTGCTGTCCGGCGCGTCCTCGCTAACGCGTGGACATTGGATTTTCCCGCCTGAAAGGGAGGATAATCATGAACCGTACAGGACCGGACTGATGAAACGCCGTTCAGGAGACCGGTATGGCCATCGCGGCTCTGGTCGACAGTATCCCCGCGGCCATCTCTGGGTACCTGACGACGCGTCCGGAATCTGCCCGACTGATGGGTGCATCGGATCCGCCCATCAGGTAGTCGCTGATTAAAGAATGGCTCGATAAGACGATTGCTGGGCCATTCAACGGCGACTTGGCAAGCTAGCTTCATCTGGAAGATCAGCCATGCCGGCGAAAAGAAAGTGACCTTTCCCGGAGTGCAGGTTCCGCTCCCGCCCCAACTCATCCTGGCTATGATCGCCTGGTTCCACCGGACCGGGCCACCACTTGGACCAGCGACCGCGGCGTGGTCACCCTTGCATATGATTACTTGCTGTCCCGTCCTGAATCTGCTGGGTATTTTCAGGATGCTTCGCATCTCAAGCAGCGCAAGATGAGGTGGGCGGTTGGGTCTTCACCGGTACGGGTGCCGTCGTGAACTCGACACTATCGACATTTCTAGCCAAGGGGAGGTCGCTGGCGTCGAGTTCACGCCACTCGCCCGCGAATGTGCCTAACTCTGCCCAAGTGTGAGAGTTTCGGGGACCAAGGCGCCCTAGGAATCCTTCTCAAGCCCTACCTTGGTATCCATCGCGTGACCGACGTGCTGCTTGACGCGGCGTTCACGTCAAGGCCGACGTGGACGCCGATCTCCGCTTGCAGCGATACCCGAACACTTCTCGGGGTGACCCCGATGTCGGATTCAGGGTGCACACCGACGCCACGGCACTCGTGGCGCGGGGAGAGTGGAAACTGCCCGCCCCCGAGGAGATTTCGATGAGTACAACGGCATTGACCCGCCCGCGCGAAGGCAAAGTCATCGCCGGTGTGTGCGCCGGCATAGCCGAGCGGTACGGCTGGGACGCCAACATGGTCAGGCTGCTATTCGTGCTGTCCTGCCTGCTGCCCGGGCCCCAGTTCGTGGTGTACCTAGCGCTGTGGGTGCTCATGCCCAAGCAGCCCTAGTGAAACGGCCGCCGCCGGCCGGTAGTCGTGTTCGTCGGTGGAGGCTGGGCATGGCCGGGTCAGTAGCGCCGCCGTCCCGGTGTCGTTCAAAGCGGCGGCGGCTGGAGTTCACCTTTGGCGAGGAAGTTCCGCGCCAGTGTCTTGGGCGCCTTGCGCAGCCAGGCTTTCGATGAGCAGCTCCGCCAGGATTTCCGATGATGTCCGGCGCGGTCGACAACGACGCAGGCTACACGCTTGCCCGTCACCGAAGCTCAGCGCTACCGACGTGAAGCCCGTTGGTGCCTGTGAAGCTGGGCATCGCTGTGCTTACCCAGGCGAACCGGTCGTCCGGAGCCACGGGCAGAAGCGCTCTTGACGTGCCGGCTGGTTCAGGTGCATCCTGTACACATATTCAACGGCTGATGAAAACTGGTGGTTGAGATGACCGAGCACACGGGCTGCGTGGTCGTCGGTGGCGGCCCGGCCGGCATCGTGGCAGGGCTGCTGCTGGCTAGGACTGGGGTCGAGGTGACGGTGCTGGAGAAGCACCCTGACTTCCTGCGGGACTTCCGCGGCGACACGGTGCACCCTTCGACGCTGACCCTGCTCGACGAACTGGGTCTGGGCGAGCGGTTCGACGCCCTGCCGCACAGCGAGCTCACCGCGGCCGGGTTCCCTACCGACGACGGCGGCATGATGAAACTGGCCGACATGACCCGGCTGAAGGTGCCGCACCCGTACATCGCAATGGTGCCGCAGTGGGACTTCCTCGACTTGCTCGCCGACAGCGCCGGCAAGGAAGCGACGTTCACACTGCGGATGGAGACCGAGATGACCGGCCTGATCCGCGAAAGCGGTCGGGGCAGCGCTGTTGTCGGGGTCCGCTACAAGACGGCCGAGGGCACCAAGGGCGAGCTCCGCGCCGACCTGGTCATTGCCGCCGACGGCCGCTGGTCGCTCGCCCGGCGCGAGGCGGGCCTGGAGCCCAAGGAGTACGACTGCCCATTCGACGTGTGGTGGTTCCGCCTTTCGCGCCACGACGACGAAGGCGAAGGCACGCTCACCCCGCGGATGCGCAACCGCCGGTTCGCCGTGCCACTGCCGCGCAACGGCTACTTCCAGATTGCCTACCTCGCGCCGAAGGGCGCCGATCTCCGCAAACAAGGCATCGAGGCGTTCCGTGCCAACGTGACCGAGGTCTGTCCCGAGTTCGCCGACCGGGTGCACGAGCTGAAGACGATGGACGACGTCAAGTTCCTCGACGTGCGGCTGAACCTGCTGGGCGAGTGGCACGTCGACGGCCTGCTCTGCATCGGCGACGCGGCGCACGCCATGTCGCCGGTCGGCGGGGTGGGCATCAACCTGGCGGTGCAGGACGCCGTCGCTGCTGCGACGCTGCTGGCGCAGCCGCTTCGCCGTGGCCGGCCGACCCCAGCCGACCTGGCGAAGGTCCGGTCGCGCCGCCTACTGCCCACGATGCTGGTGCAGGGTCTCCAGCGGGTACTGCACCGGACCGTGATGCGTCCGGTGATGGCGGGCAAGCGCAACGGCCCGCCCCCGGCGATGATCAAGCTGTTCGCACGGTTCCCGCGGCTGTCGTACCTCCCGGCCCGGCTTCTTGGCCTCGGCTTGCGGCCGGAGCACGCCCCTGCCTTCGCGCGCCGCGCAATGGAGCGGGTCGAGTCCTGAACCCCGCCGGACTTGGCCGTTAGGGCAGTCGGGCGCGCAGCCAGCCGTACCAGTCGGCGATGCCGTCGCCGGTGGTGGCCGACAGGTGCAGCACTTCGACACCCGGATTCGCCCGCCGGGCCCCGTCCAGGAAGTCGTCGACGTCGAACTTGACGTATGGCAGCAAATCGATCTTGTTGAGCAGCACGAGGTCAGCGGCCCGGAACATCTGCGGGTACTTCCGCGGCTTCTCGGCGCCTTCGGTGACTGAGGTGATCACGACCCGGGCCTGCTCGCCGAGGTCGAACAACGCGGGGCACACCAGGTTTCCGACGTTTTCGATGAGCACTACTGAGCCCACTGGTGGTTCCAGCGTCTCCAGCCCACTGGCGAGCATCTTCGCGTCGAGGTGGCAGCCCGACCCGGTGTTGATCTGTACCGCTGGGGCGCCGGTGGC
>DASUVX010000011.1:0-5306 GCA_036378735.1 Pseudonocardiaceae bacterium
CCAGCGTCGCCAGCGCTTGGCCGTCCTCATCCGGGCGATTTTTGACGAGTCCGATGGCACGTACGGTTACCGCCGGGTGCACGCTGCGCTGGCTCGCCAGGGCGACGGCTGCGGTCCCGAGCTGGTCCGTGACCTCATGCGGGAGCTGGGCTTGGTGCCGTGCCAGCCACGTCCGTGGCGGCCGATGACCACGCTGCCCGGTGACGGGGCCGCAGCGGTCCCCGACCTGGTGGGACGCGACTTCAGTGCGGATGCGCCGGGCCGGAAATTGGTCGGAGATATCACCTATTTGCCGACATGGCAGGGTCTCGCTTATCTGGCCACGGTCATCGACTGCTGCACCAAAGAATGCATCGGATACGCCATCGCCGAACACATGCGCGCCGAGCTCGTCATCGACGCGTTGCGCATGGCCGCGCGTAACTACGACCTCGAACCGAAGGCGATCTTCCATACCGATCGGGGTTGTCAGTATCTCAGCCATGCGTTCGCCGAGGTGACCGCCCAGCTCGATGTGCGTCATTCCGTGGGACGAGTAGGATCGTGTTTCGAGGTGAGTCGGCGGCGGGAATCTCACCCACCGCCGCTCGCAGAACCGTGCTTAACAGTCTCCCGTTACACGGCTCCCCTTGTTGAACCAGTGGGCAACGCTCCGTGCTTCCAGTGAGCGAACATGCCCGGATACGCTGAGGCTATCACTGCCAGCTGTCTCCGAGCTCTGGCCGGTGCACGGCGGAACCGCTTGTATTTTCGTCTCGCCCACTTCACCAGGAAGGGGTTTATTCGCTGTTCAAGGAAGTGCATCAACCTGGACTTGTAGAAGCACCCATAGTAGTTGATCCATCCCGCCACGACCGGGTTGATGGTCGCTGCAATCTCCCGAAAGCTCAGCGCGGTCCAACGGCCCAATCGCCAACCCCGGATGACCCTCGCCATCGATTTCATGGCGTCTTTGCTCACCGCGGGAAGGAAACCAGTCTTCAGCCTACCGTCCCGCAGGCGAGCTTCCCGTGGGCGAAACGTGAACCCGAGGAAGGTGAACTCCGCTACCGGATAGTCTCGGGTGCGGCCCTCCTGCTTGCAGTACACGATCCGTGTCTTCTCCGGATGAAGGCGCAGGCCGAACTGCGATAACCTGCGTTCAATGGCCACGCGGACGAAATTCGCCTGCTTCTCACTGACACAGTGCACGATGGCATCATCACAGTACCGCTCGAACCTGACCGATGGGTACTCTCGCGCCAACCAGACATCGAAAGCGTAGTGCATGAACAGGTTCGACAACAATGGCGAGATCGCAGAGCCCTGGGGGGTTCCCTTCTCCCGCGCGATGAGCGTCCCGTCGGGTAGTTGCAGCGGCGCTACCAGCCACCGCTTCACATACAACACCACCCACGGTAGATCCGTGTGCCGTTCCACGGCCAGGACAATGGGATCATGCGGAACGTTATCGAAAAAGCCTTGGATATCGAGATCAACCACCCAGGCGTGTCTCCAACAACGCTCCTTGCACGTTCCCACCGCGTCCACCGCGGATCGCCCCGGCCGGTAGCCGTAGGAGTCTGGGTGAAAGACGCCCTCCACCTCGGGCTCCAAGGTCATGGCTACCACCGTCTGGGCGATCCGGTCGGCCACGGTCGGGACGGTGATTTCATACTGCCCTTCCTGCAATCGCGTGTTGGGATTTCCGTTGGGGTGTGGAGGGTGTGCTGGTCAAGTTTTGGAATGGGATGGTGCCGGGTGGCACCGACATTTGTGGTGTGGTCAGGCTCGGGTGCGGGGTTTGGTGCGTCGGGCTGCGGGGTTGAGGTGGCCGGATTCGATGATGCGGCCGTGGCACTCGGTTGCGATGTGCTCGGTCCATTGGATGCAGAGCCGGTTGCCGGCTGCGCGGCGGGCGGCGAGTTTGCCGGTCTTGATCCAGTCGTAGACGACACCGATGGTGCAGCCCAGGCGCCCGGCGGCGTCAGCGACGCTGATCTCGCCATCGGTGTAGGGGTTGGGGGCGGGGATGTGGTAGGCGTGCCGGATCCACTGCACGGCGGCGACATCGAAGGGGTGTCCGTGGCCGGTGGTCAGCCCGGCGGCGTTGAGCCTGTCGGCTAGGTCTTGGGTTGGGGTGGTGGGGCCGAGTTGGCGGACCAGCTCGACTGCTGGTGAGGGGCTGCGCTTGGCCGGCCCGGGTGGTAGCGGCCGGTTGACGAGGAGTTCGTCGGTTGCGCCGGTGTGCCAGCGGAGTCCGATGCGCGCCTTGGCGGGGTCGGTTTCGGGTAGCAGGGTGATGTCGGCGATCAGGGTGCGCAGGAGCCGTTTGCGGTCTTTGTTGCTGGTGGTGGGTGCCTGCCAGAGTCCGGGCAGATCGGCGGCCAGTTTCTCCAGCTCTGGGCGGGTGGGTAGGGGTGGGCGGGTGTTTTGGGCGGCGGCTAGAGCCTGCTCGGTTTCGGCCAGAGCGGCGAGTTTGGTCTCCCACCTGGCCTCCAGGGTGCGAGCGACCAGCCGGTTTTCCGGCTCCACCTGGGAGAAGGCGCGTTCGGCGCGGTCGGCTTCGTAGCGGGCGCGTTCGACGGCGAGCTCGGCGGCCCGGCTGATGCGCTGGTGCCGGTTGGTGACGTCGTCGGCGGCGGCCAGGGCGAGTGCGATCTCGGCGGGATTGAGCGCTTGCAATAGCCTGCCGGCGACGGCGTTGTCCACGGTGGATGCGGCGATGGATCGGCAGGTCGGGGTGGTGAGCCCATCGGCGCGGCGGGCGCATTCGTAGGAGGGTCGCTGGTCGGTGTGGTAGTTGGTGCGCATCGGCTTGCCACAGGACCCGCAGGTGATGATCCCTTGACACAGCGCTGATCCCTCGCGGGGTGGCCGGGCTCCGGTGTTGGTGCGGTTGGCGGCCAGCTTGGTCTCGTTGGTCAGGTAGTCGGCCCAGCCGAGGTAGCCCTCATGGTGGTCGTGGATCAGCACCGGCCACTCGGCGCGGGGCCGCTGGATGAGGCTGGTGTGCACGGTGCCGTCGGGCTCGACTCTGCGCCGAGAGGTGTAGCGGCCGTGCACGTAGGCCCCGGCATAGCAGGGGTTTTTCAGCACTCCCAGCACGCGGGCGTGGGTCAGGCGGCCCCAACGCAGCTGCCCGGCCCAGGCGCCGCCGTAAGCGCGTAGCGGGAAACGTCGGTCGGTGAACGCGGTGACGACGCCGTAGGCGGAACCGCACGCGGTGAAGGCGGCGAACAGGTCACGGATCGCTGCTTGGACCTCGGCGTCGGGGTCGATGACCACCTCGCCGGCCTGGTCGTGGACATATCCCACCGGCAGCGGGGTGCGCAGCTCGCCGCGGGCGGCCGCCGCTTTCTTGCTGGCCGCCAGGCGCTGGGCCATCACGTGCAGCTCGACTTCCCCGATGGTGCTTTTCATCCCAAGCAGCATCCGATCGTTGACATCGCGGGGATCGTAGATGCCATCGGCGTCGATCAGCAGTGTTTCGGTGATCGCGGCGAACTCCATCAACCTGGCGACCTCGGCATTGGAGCGGGCCAGCCGGGAGATCTCGATCCCGAAGATCGCCCCGACCTCTCCCGAGCACACCCGGCCGACCAACTCGGTGAACCCTTCCCGAGCCACGCCCCACCGACCCGAGACCCCTAGATCGGTGTCGATGACCACCACATCGGCCCGGGCCCAGCCCAGCCGGACCGCCTCGTCGGCCAGGCCGTACTGACGTGTCGTGGACTCGGTGTGTTCGCGGACCTGGGCCATCGACGACTGCCGCAGGTAAATCACCGCCAGGCGGTCGCGGTGGATACTGCTGATTTTTGTTTCGCCGTTCATCACCGCCGCCTTCCAGCGCCGCCATCGTCATATTCGCCAAGACCGTCACCGCTTCGGCCCGCACGGACCCGGCCAACACGGCACACGGTGGGGCGGCGGTCATCGGTCAGGTCAGTTCTCGCCTGGCCAGCAGCTCGGCGTTGATCGCCGAGATGTCCGCCAGCACCGCCTCGACCTGCTCGCCCCGCGCTAGGCCGGCCCGTACCCGGGCCACCAGGTTCGCCGGCACGTACTTCGATCGGCCCCGGCCCGCTGTTTTCGGGGCGAAGTAGGCATACGGGCCGTGCGGGTCGCCCCCGGCGCAGCGGCAACCCGGCTTGCCGCAGCGCCGGGTCTCCTCCACCAGCGACCCGGCCAGCACCATTTCCACATCCCCCAGCTGCGCCGCGAGCCGCCGCCGTCGCGCTCGCAGCGCACGAGTCGACAGCCTCGATAGATCGTTCTTGTGTACATTCATCACACAAGAGTGTGCCGTTGCCAGGCACGGCAATCAATGACCCTGGACCGCGCGTGTCACCGCAACCAGCTCTGCCAAACCCTCGGCCGACAACCGATGCCCCTGGGGCGGCTCACCCCGATCGGTCCATGACCGGGGCAGGGTCATCTGGCCACTGACACCACCGCAACACACAAACACCGAGTCACCGCCCCGGCGCTTGACGAACAGCACCTCCAGCCGCTGACCACTCAGCGCGTGGAAGGGATGCGTGACGAGAACAAAACCCAAATCATCACTGGACGACGCGGCACTATGCCGCCTCCGTCGGCACCCCCAGTATCCTGACCGCGTCCTTCCGGCCAGGCTTGGGGATCTCCACCGCTTTCACCGGTGGTGGGAAATAGCTTCCCGAGGACAGCCGGTTCCAGAGCTTGTACAGGTTGTTCTTCTCATCCCGCTCAAACTCTGTCAACGACTGCCCATCCACACCGGCCGCTCCTTTGTTGGCCTTGACTTTCTGGTAAGCCTTCCAGACCAGCATCTTCGGAATGTCAAACGGCTTACCTACTGATTTTGTCTCGGTCATCTGACTCCTCCCATCCCTGGTTGATCGCTGATCGAGACCCAACAAGACGTCCCCTTCGCTCCCCTCCCATTACAGGAGGTTCCTCACTACTACGGGACGTTCCGCCCTCCCTGGCACGCCACCGGTACTCCGCCACTCGCGGTTCTTCACCACTTGCGGCTCTCCCTCTCGCCATCCGTGTCAACCCACGGATCACTGTTTCGTGTCAAGGAGTTCTCCTGTTCCGTTGTGGAGCCCGGACTGAGCTCGCGCCACCTTCATGCCGGACACCGCCAGACCAATAAGTAGGCACCCGCCTGGCTTATCCCAGGACAGCATTAAGGCCCTGGTTTTGATGTCATCTCCGCTTTACGACACGTCATCAGCGGTTCACTTTCGTTCGCCTTCTCAGCCCACACCTGCCGCATCATGTGCGGCTTTTCCCCAACGCTCACCACGACGGTCTTCAGCCAACGCAACTTGGGG
>DASUVX010000012.1:0-3070 GCA_036378735.1 Pseudonocardiaceae bacterium
TCGTGTGCTCCCGGTGGTCGGTGCCGTTCACTCCAACCGAGTGTGGTGGCAGTCGAGGACCACAGCGTGAGCAGTTGACTACTCAGGTAGCGGCCGGGTGAGTGCTCAGCGGGTTAGTGGCCGTGGAGTAGGGCGGCGAGTTGGGCGCGGTCGGGGGCGCCGAGTTTGGTGCGGGCGCGGTAGAGGTGGTTTTCGACGGTGCGAACCGACACGATCAGCTGCTCGGCGATCTGACGGTTGGACAGCCCCCGGGCGGCCAGGGTGAGGACCTCCCGTTCTCGGGTGGTCAACGGCACGGGTGCAGCCAGCGCGGCCAGCGCGGGGGCGCCTTCACAGGCTTGGGCCAGCCGGTGCGCGCAAGCGGTGGCAGTCTGCGCCGAGCCACGCCGACCCTGGCCGGTGTAGACCGCGGCGGCCTGGGCGGCGGCATCAGCGGCCAGCAGCATCGCACCCATCTGCTCGAGCTGACGAGATGCCTCCAGCAGCCCGGCGGCGTCGGCGGTGGCCAGGGCGGTGGCGTGCGCGGCCGCGGCAGCGGCGCGGGGCCCGTCGACCTGGACAGCCAGCTGGGCCAGCCGGTCGGTCACCGTGCGATCACCAAAACACACCGCAGTGTGCAGCGCCGCTGCCTCCACCGCCGGCTGATGCTGCGACGCAGCCACCTCAGCCGCTTGACGGGCCAACACGATGGCCTGACTGACAGTGCCCTCCGCGGCAACCACCCACGCGCGGGCAAGGAACTCCTCGGGTTCTACAAAGGCGTATCCCCGATACCGTGCAGTGGTCATCTCAGTGAGTGCTTGGCGTGCGATGGTTGCATCACCGGTCATGCCAAGTGCCCCGGTAAGGCCCATGAGTCCACGGAAAGACCAGTTTGCGGGGTCGGCGCCATAGGTCGCCGCGACGACTTGGCGGTACCAGCGTGCCGCGATCTCGACCTGGCCACGGAAGATCGCGACCTCCGCCCACATCAAGCTGATCATCACCTGCCCGGGCCCGGAGGTGCCTTGACAGCGCTCGCGGTAGCGCCGCGCGATGTGCTCGGCTCGATCCAGCAGACCGCCCAGCAGCAACGCCCACAACCACGTATAGCCCACCAGGAGTTCATGGTGCAGCCCGGTTTCGAATGGCCCTACGACCGGTATGTAGTGCCGTCCGCTTTCGAATGATTCGGTGCGGGCGTCGATGCGCTGCAAATGCTCGTCCACCATGTCAAGGCGGCCCAGTCCCCCGCAGGCCACCGCAAGACCCCAGCCGGCCAGTTGCGTCGCGGCCGACGAACATCGCGGGTTAGCCAGCACCCTGGAGGCTGCCTCGGCGGCCTGCACAGTGCGCCCAACAATGGCATCCAAAACCGAGCGCATCGCGGCCAATTCCAAAGCCACCGTGTCATCGGAGATGGTGCTGGCCACGGTATCCAACACAACCTCGGCCTCGGTGAAACACCTCAATGTCCAGGCCAGGTTGGCCGCCCGGAGGATCGCGGCTTGGACTCGTTGAGCATCGGTGCAGGCAACAGCACCTAGGGCGGCCAGCTCGCTGTCGGCCTCGACGCCGCGGCCAGACCAGTGCAGCGCGTTGTCCAGCAGCAGCCGTGGCTCGAATCCGCCACCAGCGGCCACCGCGGCCCGCGCGAGTTGCTCGGTCAGCGCTAGTTCGCCCAGCTCGGTGGCCCGACGGGCGGCCTCGGTCAGCAACTCCGAATCTGGTGGCAGGTCGGAATCCAGCATCAACACCGCGCGGCGCAGAGCGTCATCGGCTCGGCGGCCGCCAGTGGCGGCCAACGCGTCGGCGATCCGGCCGCGCAGCCGTCGAGCCTGCAGCCGGCCCATCCCCGCCCGTTGCACCTCCCCGTAGATCGGATGCGCCAATCGCGCCTGCAACCGCCGCCCATCGGGATAGACCTCCACCAGGCCCCGCGCCTCGGCCCGCTCCACCGCCACCGCATCGGTCAACTCGGCCAGCAGCGGCACGGCCAGCGGCTCACTCAGCGCCAACACATCCAGCACATCTTTTTGCGCCTCGGGCAACTGGCCAATCCGCCCCGACACCAACTCGGTCAGCCCCGGTGACAGCGCCGGCTGCCCCGACCATCGCCACACCCCAGCGACCTGATGCAACCGACCGGTCTCCAACTCAGCATCGACAAGCTGCCGCAAATACAGCGCATTACCCTGGGTGATAGCCCCCAACCGCCGCGCGGCGACGGAATCCACCGGGCCGCCTAACCGGGCCTCCACCAACAAGGCGGTGTCATCTTCTGACAGCGGCTGCAACTCCACCCGGATCAGATGGCCGTTTTTCCACAACCCTGTCACCGCATCCGGCGCGCTCTCCCCGCTGCGCAGCGTCAGCACCACACCCGCCGACCGGCTTATCACCAGCTGATGAACCAACACCGCGGACAACTCGTCAAGCAAATGCGCATCGTCCACACCCACGATCACACCCGGCCGCCCCGCGCCCGCCAGCAACGCCTCCCTAGCCCGGGGCACCAGTCGAGCCGGATCCGAGCCAACCGCTCCCAGCGTCGCAGCGAAGGCGCCCAACGGCAGTCCCCGCGCCGAAGCCGTCGCCACCGCCCACCGGACCAGCACACCACGGCGCTCCGCAACCACCAGCGCCTCCCGAGCCAACCGGGTCTTTCCCACCCCCGCAGCTCCCGCCACCACCACCCCAGCCGGCCCATCCCGGCGACGAACCAGCCCAGCAATCAGACTCAACTCCTCCGCCCGCCCAGTCAGCGGCCAGCCCCCGGACACAACTGAATAATAATCCGGAAGATCAATTCAGTCACCCAAAAATAATCCAGCTCCACGTGTGGGTGCCTATCAGAGTTCGCAAAGCCCAATATGTTCATCGTTGCCACTGCGCTCGACCCCGGCATCGGCGCACACCGTATCGATAAGCTGCAAGCAGAGCACCTCGAACGTAGCTATTCAGCTGGTGTGAGTGCTGGGGGGAGCCAGGCGCCGGTGGTGAAGAGTTGGCGGAGGGCGTCGAGTTTGTCGAGTCCCCATTTGGTGGCGGTGTCCAGGTAGGACTGGACAATGGCGAAGTCGGTAAGGCC
>DASUVX010000013.1:0-7906 GCA_036378735.1 Pseudonocardiaceae bacterium
GTTGAAAACTCGCGCGACTACCTGCTAAGTGCCCAAGACCTCACATGCGATCCATTCGCCGAGAGTGGATCGAAACCAAGGTGATCACTAGTCGCTAACGGCGGGCCGGCCGGGTGAACTGCGTGACGCGCGGTACCCTGCGGCGCCTGCCTACGCCGCTGGTGGCACGACACTGGGGTCGGCGGCCGA
Source organism: Pseudonocardiaceae bacterium (assembly GCA_036378735.1). Classification (GTDB taxonomy): domain Bacteria; phylum Actinomycetota; class Actinomycetes; order Mycobacteriales; family Pseudonocardiaceae. Next base: position 190 of record DASUVX010000013.1, read on the forward strand.
CGGCACCGTAAGCACCCCTTCGAGCTGTTCGACGCCGCTTGAACTGCCCACTCACTGTCTTGTGGCGCGCACAGCTTGGTCGTCGGCGTGTATCTGCGGGTACCGTCGGTTTCTCTTTCGGATATGTGGCCACACAACGGGAATGCGTCGAGGGTGGTGGTCAGGGACGCATCGTTCGTACCCGGGTCGGTGTGTTGGGTGGATGTGTCGACCACCGATCCGGGCCGTAGTCGACGGTTCTACAGCGAGTTGTTTGGCTGGACCTACCAGATCGCCTCACGACACGGCCGCGAGCGGTACATGACCGCGTCGCGCGACGGTCGCCCGGTGGCTGGCCTGGCGGAGACCGCGATACCGGCTGGTCACCCTGCTGCCTGGACGCTGTATTTGGCCAGCCGCAACGTGAAGCGGACCGCGCAGCTGCTAGGCGGGTGGGGTGGCCAGGTGTTGTTGGGTCCGACGGATGGCGGGCAGGGCAGCGTGCTCATCGGGGTAGACCCGACCGGTAGCGTGATCGGTTTCTGGCAGCCCGCGCGGCCCTGGACGTTCGGCACGATCAGTCCGGGATCGTTGTACTGGGCTGAGCTGGACACCTGGGACGGCGTGCGGGCTGATGCGTTCTTCGCAAACCTGTTTGGCTACCAGCAGCGCCAGATCGGATATGGCATCGACGTGGACTACACCACCTGGTCAGGTAAGGGACAGACGATGCTGGGACGGTTGCAGATGAACCGGACCTGGGCAGACCCCGGCTGCGCAGCCCACTGGACGCTGCACTTTGCGGTGGACCCGCAGATCGGCACTGACGCCGCGGCCGATCAGGTCCTTGCATTGGGCGGCCGGGTGGACGTTGATCCCTACGACACCGCCTTGGGGCGCATCGCGCGGGTCGCCGATCCCTATGGAGCCGCCTTCGCCTTGATCGACCCCACCGATTGGGTCGATGCCGCCGCCGACCTCGCGGCCGGCTCGGCCCGAGTAGACGATCCCTACGACGACTGACAACGCCCTGCCGATGTCGCGTGCGGGGAGCTTCGCCGTGCGTCGGGGCGCAGCGAACTTATACGCTTCTGCAGATGACACGCGAGGAGATAAAGAAAGCATTCGCGGATGAGGGATTGTCACCTCACTCGTGGAGCAACACTGCCAACTACGTGTACGCAGCACATTCGCATGAGTACGACAAGGTGCTGTACTGCGTGCAAGGGGAGGTGACGTTTCACATGAACGACGGTGACGTCCTGCTTCGTGCTGGGCAGCGCGTCGATATTCCGGCTGGCACTCGACATGCGGCGACGGTTGGTCCAGACGGCGTGGAGTGCATGGAGGCCGCTCGCGGTGAGAAGCCCCCGACTGACTGAGTCGGGGGCTTCTCGCTCGCGCTGGCAATGCCAGTCGATCATCGGCGCAGGCTTAGTTCTCTTTTCATCCGGCACGGCCGGCGTTAGCGCTGCCGCCAGCTCCGCCGACGCCGTTACCGGCGCTGTCGATCTGGTGGCCCAACGCGTCCGACACCATATTGAACACGCCGTTCCCAGCGCTATCGTTGCCGGCGTTGCCGCCGCGACCCCCGGCGCTGAACAGGGACAAGACGGTACGGGTGGGCAGCATCTCCACCTGGAGCCCACCGATGTCCGCGAAGCTCAATACATCAGGCATGCAGATCCCCCTCGAAGCGGCTCTCGGCGGACCGAACGCAACAGCGAGTGTTGCCGGTCGACCAATTCCTACCCTGGCGGCGAAAAGGTCCACTGGCAACACACGCTCGCCCCTAAAAATTGACGTGCCTCCACCTAGCTGCGTAGCCGATCGTCGACTAGGTAGTTGGCGTATGAGTTAGGTATGCCGAGGAGGTCGCTGCCTTGCCCGAGCGCTTGACGTCGAAGTCGCCTCGGACTCATGATGCGTTGCGCATGGTCATTCCGCCCAGCGAGATCGCGTACTCCTTCGCCTGGTCGTCATAACGGACATTGTAAGTTGTTGGGTAGTACGCATTCTTCTGGTAGGCCTGCGGCTGCTTAATCTCCTCATGCATGGCTGGTTTTGTCAACATCCACTCACGCGTCATCATCGGTTCGATAAAAGTATACGTGCCATCCCACGACCCGTTGATGAGTGTTTCTTTGAACTCGTATTTGCCAGGTGCGAATCCTTCGGTGGCGTCCAGCCAGTGCAGACCCATGGCGGGCACCGTATTCTCAGCCAGTGAGCCGGGAGGTGTCACGTAGTCCCGCGGAACATACTTTTGATCGGGCAGGTGCGCGGCGCGTGTAGCGAAGTCTGGTTTGGTGGGATCGATCTGCTCCACTGCACCCGTGGGCACCATGTAGAAATGCATGTCAAAGTGGGGCTTGCCGAACAGCTCCACCGGCTCATGCCCGTGACTGTTCCAGTTGAGCATAACGTGGTCGAAGGAAGTCGCCGAGGCCTGTTTCGGGAGGTTGAGTATCAACATGTGGGGTGGAACGGCGTCTTCCTGCGGAAGCCCATCCAACGATGCCGCCGACATGCGAATGCCGACCTCTGTCGGATTTCCGGCATTGTCAAACGTCGTGTAGGCCCTGGCCGTGCCGCTTCCGATGCTCTGCGGCTCACCGTAGAACGTGCCGCTTTTGTTTGATTGACCACTACCACACGCGGCAAGGGATGTTAGTGCTACGCAGGCGGCAAGGATCGGTCCCGTGTAGCGAAGCATTGCGCGAGAATGCATAATTCAGCCTCACTTGGCAAGATTGTGTGACCGGGTAACGCCTGATCAGGGAATGCCCGTGGGCCGGGTCGCGGCCTGTCTAGTATGGCCAGCGCAGGGTATCGTTTGCAACCCATATATATCATCGGGTACGGGCTTTGCAGATGTAAATCTGCACTTAGCGGCGCTGATCTGGGCTCCTGGGGTGCACGGCGACGGGGACCGCTGGTGGCCGGTCGAAAATCTTGGGTTGGTGGGTATCAACCATAGGCGGTCGCGGCTCTGATGGGTAAGCGGTTAGTCACAGCCGGCGAGGTGAGTGGCCCGCCGTGGAGGTCCCGGGCCGCGCTTCGATATGGATCCATGTCGGCGAAAAATAGCTACCAGAATAGGAGTGTCATGGATATCAAGGAACTCGTTCAGAAGAGCGTGGACGATTGGAACGCCAAGGACAAGAAGGCGTTTGTCGCCAACTTCACCAAAAAGTCGGAGATCACTGGTCCAGGCGGGTTGGTGCTGCACGGTCTGGAGGGGGTCGAGAAGCTATGGGACGTGTGGCAAGGCGCCTTACCAGACAACCAGGGCGCCATCGGCAATGTCTTCGCATCGGGTGATCGCGCATGCGCTGAAGTGATCTTCGAGGGCACGCACACCGGAACTCTGGACATCGCGGACGGCCAGATCCCAGCCACCGGCCGCCGGGTGTGCGTCCCGATCGCGCAGGTTCACACGATCCGTGACGACAGGTTCGTCAGCTCACACCTGTACTTTGACCAGTTCGGACTGCTCGCCGAGCTGGGTCTGATCCCGGTAAATGGGCCTGCTCATCGAAGTTGATCACTCCGGCGGGGTGGCAAGGGCGGTGCTGAGGTGGACGGACGGTCCTGAGTAGTCGGCGCGGTGGCTGCCGGTTCCTGTGCCAAGGTGGCCAGCGCCAGCTCTACCGCGGTGTCCAGCTGCGGGTCCAGACCTTGGGCCCATGCGTGCGGCGGCACGGGCACCTCCACATCCGGGTCCACGCCGTGGTTTTCCACCGACCAGCGCCGGTTGACGATCCACATGGCGTAGCGGGGCTGGGTCACTGTGGAGCCGTCCACCAGCTTGGTACCCGGGTCGATGCCGACCACGCCGCCCCAGCTGCGCATACCCACGACCGGGCCGAGCCCGCGTTCCTGGATCATCGCGGTGACGATGTCGCCGTCGGACCCCGCGTTCTCGTCGGTGATGGTGATCAGCGGGCCGCGCCGCACGTCCCGGGGGTAGGTGTAGGGCTGCTTGCCGCGGGGCACGACCCACCCGGTGAGCTCACGGGCCAGCTTCTCCACCACCAGCTGCGAGGTGTGCCCGCCGCCGTTGCTTCGTACGTCGAGCACCAACGCCTCGCGCGACACCTCGATGTGCAGATCACGGTGCAGCTGCGCCCAGCCCAGCGGCATCATGTCCGGCACGTGCAAATAACCCACCCTGCCTTCGGTAGCTGTGTGCACAGCGGCGCGGCGATCGGCCACCCAATCGTGGTAGCGCAGCGGCATCTCGTCGGCCACGGGGACCACGACGACGGTGCGCTCGTCCTCAGACCCCGCTGCGCGTAGGCGCAGCTCGACGGGCTTGCTTGCGGTGCCGACCAGCAGCGGCCAGGGTCCGGTCACTGAGTCAACAGACCGGCCGTCGACCGCGACCAGCGCCTCGCCGGGTTGCACCGCGGCTCCCGGTGCCCGCAAGGGTGAGCGGCCTGCTGTCGCGGAGCTCTCGCCCGGTAGCACGCGGGTGATTCGCCAGAGCCCATCCTCGCCCCGCTCGAGGTCGGCGCCGAGGTGGCCCAGCTTCCGCGCCTCCTCCTCGGGTCGCTCCGGTGGTGTCTCGTAGGCGTGGGAAGTGCCCAGCTCGCCTTGGACCTCCCAGAGCAAGTCAGACAGGTCGTCGCGGGTGGCGATGCGATCCAGCAGCGGCCGGTAGCGCGCCAGCAGGCCAGGCCAGTCATTACCCGCCATGTCGGCTACCCAGAAGTTGTCGCGGATCAGGCGACCGGTCTCCTCGAACATCTGGCGCCACTCCGCGGCTGGCGTCACCTGCACCCGCACGCGCGACAGGTCGATATCGACGGTCGCCGATGGGTCGCCGCGCTCGGCATCCTCGTCAGCCGGTTTGTCGCTGGGCAGTACCCGCAGTTCTTCCTTGTCGCGGATCACCAGGCGGGTGCCGTCGCCGCTGACCCAGACCTCATCGACGCCCTCATCCAGCACCGTCAACTTGCCAGTGGCCAGGTTCACGCGTTCCAGTACCGGACGCGGCGCCTCGTCATCGGGCGTGGCGAGGTCGTCGCCGAGCACGCCGTGCAGGGGCTTGCGCAGCCAGACCAGGCCGCCCTTCGCGGCGAGCAGCGACGAGTACCGCGCTGCCGGCACCGGGACCGGAACGGCGCGCTCGGTCAGGCCGTCGAGGTCCACCATGACGGTCACCTGGTCCTGGTCACTGCCCTGGCTGTCCTTGGCGGGCTTGCTGGCCCGACCCTGCGCGGTGGGGGCGAACGGCGACGGCGTGGTGGCCGCCAGCGGCAGCAGTTGCGGGCGGGTACCAGCGGCGAAGGACAGGTCGAAAACCTGCGCGTCATACATCGGGTCGAAGGTGCGGTTGGACAAGAACGCCAGGTGGCGGCCGTCCAGGGTGAAGGTGGGCGCAAAGTCCGCGAAGCGCAGCGTGGTGGCATCGACCACGGTGCTGTCGGTGACCCGAGCCAACTTGATCTGGCGCAGTGCGTACGGGCCAGGGTGTGTCCAGGCCAGCCACTGCGAATCGGGCGAGAAGGCCAGGTCAGCCACGGCGCCGTTGTCGCTGCGGGCCAGTTCGGTGTCCGCGCCGGTGGCGGGGTCGACTAGCAACAGCCTGCCGTCGTGCGCGGCCACCGCGAGCCGGTTCCCGTCCGGGGCGGCTGCAACGTCCATCACCCGTCCCAGCCGACCCACCGCCAGGGTGCGCGCACCTGTGCCGTCCCGCGCGGCCACGACCAGCGCATGCTCGCCCTGGGCGTCGCTGACCCACACCACGTCCTCGCCGAGCAGCCGGGGCAGCCGGGCACGCACCCCCGGGCCAGCGGCCAGCGCGCGCACCGGACCGTCTGCATGGGTCACCCACTGCACGCTGCTCCGCACCTCCACCGCGCTCGCCTGGCCGGTGCGGTCGACGGCGACCTCGCCCAAGTACTTGCCCGCGGGCACCGGGTCCGGTATGCGCGCGGCGCGGGGTCCCCCGGTGCGCAGCTCCAGCCGCCGTGGCTGGGAGTCCGCGGCCAGGTCGTCGAGTAGCCACAGCTCGCCGGCGGCGGCGTACACCACGCGCTCGCCGTCGGTGCTGGCGTGCCGAGCGTAGAAGCCGTCATGATCGGTGTGCCGGCGCAAGTCGGAGCCGTCCGGCAGCGCGGAATACACGTTGCCGACGCCCTCGTGGTCCGAGAGGAACGCTACCCGCCCGCCTACCCACATGGGCGCGGTGAGCTGGCCGTCCAGCTCCGGCAGCAACCGGGCGAACAGCCCCGAGCCCCCGGGATCGATCCACAACCGCCCGGCCGTGCCGCCGCGGTAGCGCTTCCACATCGCCGGATCGCGGCGTCGCCCGCCGAAGCCGGTGCCGAGCACCACGCCACCTCCGGACGCGATGTCCAGCGCGGTGACCGGGCCGTATGGCAGCCGCTGTGCGGGGCCGCCATCCAAGGGCACCGCACGAGCCCAGGTGCGGTGGCGCAACGGCTCACGCACGGACGAGGCCACGTGCACCTGGTAGGCATCAGCCCAGCCCAGCACCCGAATGTGCGCGTCGCCCCACCATGTCGTACGCACCGACGGGCCGCCCGCGGTGGCGACGACATGCAACTCGGGTACTCCGTCGCGCTGGCTGAGGTGGGCCAGATGCTCGCCGTCAGCGGAGAAGCGCAGGTCCCTGATGGGGGCGTGATCGGAGGTCAGCTGCCACGGCCGGCCACCCTCCACGGGGGCGAGCCACACGTCATCCTGGGTGACGAAGCCCACCAGATCGCCGTACAGGGTGGGATAGCGCAGGTAGGAGTCATTGCCAGGGCTCAGCATTCCCGAACCCTATCCGCGGCGATCGCGCATCGTGGCGGTTAGAACTGGAAGACCGGCGCGGTCTCGGTGTCCAGCTCGCAGTGGTTGGCATAGGTGCGCCGGAAGATCAGCTGAGCACCTTGGTACTGGCCGGAGGCGGTTGCGGTCGCAGGATCGTAGATGTCCGGGCACAGCGTGCCGGGTTGCCCGACGACCTTATCGATGTGCCCACCAGCCGCTAGCAATGCAGTGCACGTCGCTTCGGCATGCGGATGCGTCCCGCTCGCCGGGTCGCATTGAAGTGTGACGAACTGCTCGTGTCCGTGGCTGGCAACGCCCAGCACGAGAAAGGTCTCCGGCGCTGCCCTGGCTTCAGTTGCGCCGGCGGCGGGTACGGTCACGGTCATTCCGATAATCAGCGCCACCATCACCTGGGCTCGCATATTGGTGTCCCCTCTCGCCTGCCCCACAATCATGAGGTCCCGACCCGCCAGACAACAGCACAAAGCGGACCCAAAACTGGCGGCCTGCGAATTCTCGCGGCAGCATTACGATGCAGGCACCGACGCTGTCGAGGGGAGACCACCGTGCCGGCACTGCAGCGCATGGTGCACGAGGTCCACACCATCGAGATCGGCACCGAGACCGGATACGAGCAGCACCGGCTCGTGGTGGGTCAGGAGCAGGCCCAGGGGCTGTTCGCTGATCCCGCCCTGGCGTCGGTGCGGGTGCACGTCGCCGCACCGGGAGACTCGGTTCGGATCGTCGCGCCGCTCGACGTCGTAGAACCGCGCAGCAAGGGACCCGGCGGGGGAGTGTTCCCCGGCTGGATGGCTCCGGTGAACCGCCCGCGCGGCGGTGACACCCACGTGTTGCGGGGGACCGCGGTGCTGGCCGCCGGGTACCTGCCCCGCAACCAGGAGGGGCTGATCGACATGTCCGGCCCCGCCGCCGAGCGCTCGCCGTTCGG
>DASUVX010000014.1:0-16262 GCA_036378735.1 Pseudonocardiaceae bacterium
AGGGAGAAACCACGATGCTGATGCGTACCGACCCGTTCCGGGAGCTGGACCGGCTGGCCCAGGCCGTGTTCGGCGCCAACGGCACCAGGTCGCACCCGGCAATCATGCCGATGGACGCCTACCGCCAGGACGGGCAGTTCATCGTGCATTTCGACCTGCCCGGGGTAGACCCGTCCTCGATTGACATCAACGTCGAGCGCAACGTGCTCACCGTCAAGGCCGAGCGCAAGCCGGCCTACGGCGAGGAGATCGAACTGCAGGCCAACGAGCGGCCCCGCGGGACGTTCAGCCGGCAGCTGTTCCTCAGCGACACCCTGGACCTCGACCACGTCGAGGCACACTACGACGCTGGGGTGCTGACCCTGCACATTCCGGTCGCCGAGAAGGCCAAGGCGCGCAAGATTGAGATCACTGCGGGCGGCGAGCCCAAGGAGGTCGAGGCTGCCTGACGAGGACGCTCGTCACCCGGGGGGTGTTGCACGGATGTTCCGTGGGACACCCCCCGGACTCTTGTCAGGATTGGCCGGTCCCTCGCCGGGGTAGACCGTGGCGGTGGGATCGCGTGATCGGATCGCCGAGCCGTGGGGCGCGCGTACCCCGTACGGCCCGGGGAGAAGCTGGCCCACGCGGGTTGACGAACATCTCGCCGACGGCGTCAGCGGCGAGCAGGTCGACCGGTGGGTGCAGTCGGCATCGGTCCTGCACTCCAACGGGGACGCGATGGACATCGCGGTGTCCGGTGGTCGGATCGTCGGGGTCCGGGGTCGGGCGGTCGACCGGGTCAACCACGGTCGTCTCGATCCCAAGGATCTGTTCGGCTGGCAGGCCAACATCGCGCCCGACCGCCTGACCGCTCCCTTGATCCGCGAGGGCGGCCGGCTGGTGGAGACCGACTGGGATACCGCACTAAGCCTGGTCGTCCGGCGCAGCAAGGAACTGCTCGAGGAGCAGGGACCCAGCGCGCTGGGGTTCTACACCACCGGGCAGCTGTTCTTGGAGGAGTACTACACCCTGGCCGTGATCGCGCACGGCGCGATCGGCACCAACCACGTCGACGGCAACACCCGGCTGTGCACCGCGACCGCAGCCGAAGCGTTGAAGGAGTCGTTCGCCTGCGACGGCCAACCCGGCTCCTACCGCGACGTCGACCACGCCGACGTGATCGCGCTGTACGGCCACAACGTGGCCGAAACGCAGACCGTGTTGTGGATGCGCATGCTGGATCGGCTGGCCGGACCCAACCCGCCCAAGGTGATCTGCGTGGATCCGCGGGAGACGCCGGTGGCGCGGGCGGCGACGGTGCACCTGGCGCCGCTGCCAGGCACCAACGTCGCCCTGATGAACGGGCTGCTGCACGAGATCATCCGCAACGACTGGGTCGACCACGACTACGTCGCCGCCCATACCGTCGGCTTCGACGAGCTGACCAAACAGGTGCAGGACTACCCAGCTGATCGAGTAGCGGACATCTGCCAGGTGCCAGCGCAGCAGATCCGCGAGGCGGCCCGCATCCTCGGCACCGCGCAGCGGCTGCTGTCCACCGTGCTGCAGGGCTTCTACCAGTCTCACCAGGCCACCGCGGCGGCCGTGCAGGTCAACAACATAAACATTATCCGGGGCATGCTGGGCAAGCCGGGCGCCGGCGTGCTGCAGATGAACGGCCAACCCACCGCGGAGAACACCCGGGAATGCGGCGCTGACGGTGACCTGCCCGGTTTCCGGAACTGGGCCAACGACTCCCACGTCGCCGAGCTGGCCCGGATCTGGAACCTCGAGCAGATGCAGATCCCGCACTACGCGCCGCCCACCCACCTGATGCAGATGATGCGCTACGTGGAGCAGGGCACCATCCGGTTTCTGTGGGTCAGCGGCACCAACCCGGCGGTGTCGCTTCCGGAGCTGCGCCGGATCCGGTCGATCCTGTCCCAGCAGCGCCTGTTCCTGGTCGTGCAGGACATCTTCCCGACCGAAACCACCGAGCTTGCCGACGTGGTGCTGCCCGCGGCCACCTGGGGGGAGAAGACCGGCACCTTCACCAACGCCGACCGCACCGTGCACCTGTCGGACAAAGCCGTCGAACCGCCCGGGGCGGCGCGTCCCGATCTGGACATCTTCCTGGACTACGCGCGGCGGATGGACTTCCGCGACAAGGACAGTGCCCCGCTGCCGCCGTGGCACGATGCTGAGTCGGCGTTCGAGGCCTGGAAGCAGTGCAGCGCCGGCCGTCCCTGTGACTACACGGGCTTGAGCTACGCCAAGCTGCGTGGCGGTAGCGGCATCCAGTGGCCGTGCACCGCCGAGCACCCCGAAGGCACCGAACGGCTCTACACCGACGGCCAGTTCTGGGCCACGCCGCAGTACTGCGAAAGCTACGGCCGGGACCTGGTCACCGGGGCACCGCTGGAACCCACCGAGTACCGGGCGATGAACCCAGGTGGCAAGGCGGTGATCAAGGCTGCCGAGTACCTGCCGGCGCGCGAGATGCCCAGCGACGGGTTTCCGCTGTACCTCATCACCGGGCGGACGCTGTATCACTTCCACACCAGGACCAAGACCGGGCGGGCGCCGCAGCTGCAGGCGGCCGCGCCGCAGGTGTGGGTGGAGATGTCGATCAAGGATGCGGACGCCCACGGCGTCAGCGAGGGCGACCTGGTGGAGGTCAGCTCCGCCCGCGGCGTCATCCGCGGTGCTGCCCGGATCAGCGGGATCCGCGACAGTGTCCTGTTCGTGCCGTTTCACTACGGCTACTGGGACGCTGCGGATCCTGACCAGCACGATCGAGCCGCCAACGAGCTGACCATCACCGACTGGGACCCAGCGTCCAAGCAGCCGATCTTCAAGCTGGCTGCGGTGCGGATCCGCCGGGTAGGTGGCGTGTCATGAAACTCGACCTGGCACTGCGGGAACTGCACCGCTCGGAGACGTCCCTGGCGGCAGATCTGTTGAAGGTGGCCGACCGGCACAAGGTGGACCACGAGATTTATCACGTGGCTCGTGACCTGGCCCGCTGGTCGCAGCAGCACGTCCATGAGCTTGCCGAGGCCGCCAAGCGCTACGGCTTGAAGCTGGAGGATGATGTCGAGTCGGACTCCGGGGTGCTGGGTGGCGTGCGCGAGAAGGCCAGCGAGCTGGCCGGCCGCCGCCCGGAACCGGGCCTACTGCTGCTCGCCGACCTGCGCCACCTGCACCGCGTCGCCGCTGGCGTCTCGCTGGACTGGGAGCTGCTCGCGCAGGGTGCGCAGGCCGCCAAGGATTCCGAGCTGCTCGCGTTGACCAGACGGTGCCACCCACAGTCGCTGCGCCAGATGCGATGGGCCAACGCCATGCTCAAAGTGCTCTCCCCCCAGGTCCTCGCGAGTTGACGTTTGCGTGGTGTTGCCGTCGAAAGGTGCAATGTGGCACATGCTGCTTGCGCAGCCGGGGCGCTGGTTCCCGGGCGTGGCCATCGTTGCGGCCTGCGGACGCGCCTGCTAGGTAGGTCGGCGCGCCGGCAGCCGTGTCAATTCGCCGTCAGGCGGGTATCCCTGTGCATAACAGCCCAAGCCAGCAGGAGGTGAGGCCGGTGCCAGCCAAGGACGAGTTGCCCAGCACGCTGCAGCGCTCCCCGGACAAGGCGCAGCGGACCTGGTCAAAGGCGCACGACTCGGCGGTGGAGACCTACGGCGAGGGTGAGCGCGCCCATCGCACCGCATTCTCCGCGTTGAAGCACACCCACCAGAAGGTCGGTGACCACTGGGAGCCCAAGGACGGCAAGGGCCCGTCGGACGAGCGGGCCAAGGGTGGTGTTGACCCCAAGAGCGGGAAGCCACCCGGGGGTAAGACCGCCGGCGGCGTCAATGCGAACGCCAGCAAGCAGGAGCTGCTCGACCAGGCTCGCAAGCTGGGAGTAAAGGGGCGCTCGTCGATGAACAAGGGTGAACTGGTGGACGCGCTGCGCAAGGCCAGCAACCGGAAAACCCGGCAGGCCCGCGAGCGCGACAAGGGCTGACCATCGCAAAACTGCGATGCGCTGATGAGGTGCTATTTCAGCGTTCGAGAAGAGGCGGCTAATGGGCGACATTGAGGGTACGTTGGGCTCGGGACTTGCTTCTTCTAAGCAGGAAGGAGTGGCATTTGACCCAGATGAGATCGAAGAAAGCCGAGGTGTTCCCACAGGAGACCAAAAACCTACAAACGAGAGCGCTGACGTAGACAATGTCACGGAAAGTGGTGGTGGGGCAGAAGCCAGTGCCCCCTAGAAGAAGTAGAGATGGGACTGTTGGATTAAGCGATTGATCCAACCGGACTGGTCCGCCTGCCACCCCAGAAGCGGCGGAGCAGGCCTTCAGATGCCTGCCCGGTTTGTCACGGCTCTCAAGGCGTTCGACGGGGCAGCTTCTTCTCTTTGGTCCATGGCGAGGACGCCCTTCGCCTCAATGCAGCCTCAATGCACCAGCGCCTCTCGTCGTAGTTCACTGTTGGGCACGAGTTGTGCTACTAACCGAGCTTAAACCGGAGCAGGTTGTCGCCGCAGTGCCGAGCGAAAGCTGCGGGAGGGGATAACTCGATGAATTACTACCCGCTGTTGATTGCGCTCGGCCTGTTGTTTCTGGCAGCAAGTTTCCTGGTGACGCACTTAACGGGGCGAACTGTCCTGATCGTGTTGTCGTGCGTCGTGTTCCTCGTAGCGGCGATCTTGACTGTCATCGGGCCTGCCGGGGTCCCGGGCGGCTGAGTACCACCTCATCCTCGCCGCCATGTTCGACCTAGGCTCCACCGCGCCCGCTTCGACGCAGGCTCGACCAGGTCAAGGTCTCCGTCCACCGTCCCCCACGCACCCGGCAGTCGATGCTGTAGTGAATTCCGGCAGCGGGTCCGAAGCACACGCGCGGGCCTCTGTGACGCTGACGGCGTTTATCGCAAAGCGTCACCAATAACACCGTCGGCCCATGACCGGGCGCCCCCGGATCCAAGCATTGGCCGCCCTGCCGACGCTCTCGATGAGTGCATGCGTTCCCTAATTCCCGAGTAACGGACGAGTCGATCACGGCGACAAGTTGTTGCTTGTTGCAGGGTGGGAGTGCCGTGATTCTGGCACCCCCACACGCTGCTCCCTTAACTGCAATACCACCGCGTTGCTGAACGAGACTTGTCTAGCTAGGTCGCTGGTGGAGGTCCGACTTGTTGGTCGGCGGCGTGACTGACGGGATTGGTGTCGAGTTCGAAGCCCCAATCGCTGTTCGCTTGGGACAGCTCGAAGCCATCAGACTTACCGTCGCCACTGAAGTCACCCGAGTCGGCGACGTAAGCGTGACCTAGCGCCTGGTCACCTGGCAGGGTACCGGGCGGGAAATTTTCCACGATGGCGTCAAGTGCGGCTTGGAACATCTTCTGGTGGGCGACCTCACGGGTCATCAGGAAGGTCAACGTGTCCTTGCAGCTCGCATCGTCACACTGCTTGATCAGCCGCTCGTAAACGATCTTTGCGCGGGCTTCGGCGGCGATGTCGGAGTGCAAGTCGGCCACCGGCTGGCCAATCGTATCAATGTAGGCAGCAGTCCACGGAGCACCCATCGAGTCGGTCAGTCGCGGACCTCCGCCACCTAGCACGTTGGGTCCACTGTTCAGTGACAGGTTGACGTAATCGGGCATCTTGCCGTCCAGCAGCTCCCCGAGGTAGGAACCTTCAACCTGATCGACAAGTTGGGAGGGGGATCCCTTGAGCAGCATGGAAAGGGTCTGGGCGACCATCTCTAGGTGTGACAGCTCCTCGGTGGCGATGTCGAGCAACATGCTGCGGCGTGGTCCGTCGGGCTCGTTCCAGCCCTGAGTGAAGTAGCGCATCGCCGCGGCAAGTTCACCGTTGGGGCCGCCAAACTGCTCCAGCAGCATCTTGGCGAAAGCGGGATTCGGCTGGTCAACCCGCACCGTATACATCATTTTCGGGTTGTGCAAAAACATCAGGCAGGCTTCCTTCCGGTCGCATATGGACAGCCACGGACGCTAGAACAAAAGGGGCCCGGGCACGAAGCACGGAGTACCCACCTTGACTGCCCCACACCCACAATGCACACAAGGATCAAACCACCCTAGGGATGACTCACAGTTCGTAGCTCATATCACTTTCCGTCCACACACGTTTCATACGGTCACTGATAGTGACCTCCTGCGCTCATGGCTTGCGGCCGGTCAAGCCGAGACCGAGGCATCCCTAGAGTGCGATCATCACCACCAGATCATCGGTGACCCCGTCCGGCCGGCTCCGAAGGTGGGGGTGCCCGATCGCTTAATGCATCAGTGCCCTCGCGTGTGCTACTTGGCCGTCTGCAGGCCGCCGCTGGGCACTGCGAGCAGGCCGTACACACGCTCACCCAGGCGGAAGTCGACCTCGCCACGCTCGGTGTCGAACAGGAACGCGATCTCGCCGCTCAGGAGCTAAGGGCGCTCGGGATGCGCCGGCCGCGACGTTCCCACCTCGTACGTCCCCGTCCTGACGCCGTGCAACAACTGTCCCCAGGGATACTTGGCTGCGGAGACTGACTTGTTGGACGACCGTGACCGCTTTCGGGACATATTGATCAATATCGTCACGGTGGGATCGGTCGGCCGAGACAGAGGTCGCGGAGCATCGATAAGGTGCTCAGTGACCGACGGATGGCTTGTCGGCATGGAGCGATCAGCACGATCACGCCACGAAAGGGATCTTCATGTCACAGGCTTCCGCTCATACTCGTGGTGGCAAGGCCCAATTTGGTCATGTATATAACCAAGCCGATCCACGGGGATATTGTCAGGCGCTCCGCGATTTGGAGTACCAGGCACCAGCGCATGGTAAGCGAGTCTTCGCTGCCCTCACCCAACGATGGCGCGAGCACTTCGACCAGGACGATATCGTGATGCTCGATCTGTGCTGTTCCTATGGCATCAACGCGGCATTACTCAACCACGACCTTACCCTCGATGCGCTCTACGCTCGGTACTGCTCGACCGAGCTGGCCGCGCTGTCGAGTGATGAATTAGTGGTCGCTGACCGCGCGTTCTATCGTGAGCATCGCCACTCCCATCCAGTGCAGGTGGTTGGTATCGATGTGGCCGAGCGGGCGCTCGCCTACGCTCAACGCAGCGGTTTGCACTCGGCGGGCAGCAGTGAAAACCTTGAGCTGGCGGATCCCAGCGCCGCACTGGCTCACCGCCTCACCAGCGTGGATCTAATCACGGTGACCGGCGGAGTTGGCTACATCACTGAACGCACGTTCGACCGCGTGCTCCGGCATGCCAGCGCCGAAAAGGGCTGCTGGGTCGCGGCTTTTGCGCTTCGCTGGGTGCACTATGAGCCTATCGCCGAGGTTCTGGCCCGCTACGGCCTGGTCACCGAACAACTGAGCGAGCGCACGTTTCGCCAGCGCCGCTTCGCCGACGAGACCGAGCGGAACTACGCGCTCGGCGAGCTTGAAAGGATGGGAATCGACCCCACCGGGAAGGAGACAGAAGGGTGGTATCACGCGAATCTCTACCTCTCCCGCCCCGCCGAGGATAACCCCCGCGCACTCCTGCCCGAGCTGCTGTCTGAATGCCGGGACTGAGCCACTGGACGTCGGCCGGGCGACACGCATTGTTCCGATGGGTATTCGTCGCGCGCTGGTGGCTCGCGACCGACCTTGTTTATCCGTATAGAAGCCCGCCGGTTCTTCTGCCACATCGCGCTCCTCCCTCCCGTGCCGCCGGGACTGGCGTTCATCGTTCGATGGGAGGACTGCGTTGTGCAACCAAATTATCGTCGGGCGGGTCGTCTGGGCGGACGGAACGCTAGCGCTGCGCAATCGCTTGTGCGCTTTGAGTGCAATAACGGGCGTAGCAGGATGACTTCTTTTTCACTGTTGTTGGAGCTTTTCTGGGCGCGGTGGTTACTGGCCATTACACCACGGCGGCGGCAGATAGTAAGATAGCAGCCGAGTCTAGACGAACGACAACAGAATTTTTGAGAGAACAACAGAAGGCGATATACGCCACGTTCATTGCGGACGAAATTGAGCTGACTCGAAAAGAGTCTGAGTTTGGGAATCTGCTGTTTCATGCTGATGTAAACTCTGTGCCCGCGCTGAGAGACACCGACGCGACGAAGGGCGCCGTAGGCACCATCACCTCCGCAAGCAATATTGAACAGTTGGAGCAGTTGCGCAATCAAATCCCAGCTATCTTCGACCGGGTAGAAAAGGAGATGACAGCATCCAGTTGATCGGGTCAGATGCTGCCCGTACTGCCTCGCGAAAAGTCGTTGATCTGCATTTTCCACACCTTGTTGAAATACTTGAAGGTGGGCCGATCATCAACCGACCCCAGTCGGGCTTTCCTGAACTAGAGAAGCTAGAAAGTATTCCGGGTCCAAATCCCCCGCCTTCCCCTGTGAATTGAGTTTCTGGCGGCCGCGCGAAATGATCTCGGTGCTGGGTGAGGTCATCACCGTCTTCATGATCACCCCGCCGCCGTGCTCGCCTCTCGGGAGCGTTTGCGGAGTGTTCCCCTCAACCGGCGGCCCGGACGGGCTCAAATAGCAGCCCAGTCGTAAACCACTGTGTGCAGCACCTCGATGGCATCCCCGGATACCCGCGCGGTGACCGGCAATCCGCCGGGCGCGATCAGGGACCAGCGGCGCCGCCGGGTTGCGTGGCATGCGTCGCTGAACCCAGCAAGGTAAATCTCGTCCCGGTACTCGACTGTCTCCCGGCGACCGAGAAGCGGACCATCTTCGCCGTGCGCTATCCGCTGAAAGCTGAATCCTTGGCTCTTGGCGGCATCCAGCAGTGCCTTGGCGGCCAGCAGCTGCGGGCTGTCCGTGCTCACCCCCGCCACCCGCAGGGCAGGACGACATAGGTGGTTGCGCGGCACGCCAAGCACGGGCGCGCACCCGCAGGTGTTTTCCCTCGCCCGCGAGCAGCACCAGGGGCAGCGGCAACCCGTGTGGAATCGGGCGAGCAGGCCGTGGCCGGTCAGCTCGGCGCCAGCACCAGCCGCAGCACGTCGGGAGGATGCATCAGTGTCGGGTGGTGTGGTGGTTTGGGCCATGATCGGCAACGATCACCGATCGGCGTGCGCCGGGTGTTGCGGTACGGCAACAGTGCCCTAAATGGGTTAGACGGGTAGCCCCGCGCGGTAGGCCATTCCTTGCAGCTCCCGACCCACCGCATCTCGCTTGGACCGGGCCACCAGCTCGGCGAGCACCTCGCGGATCACCGGACCCCGTTGGATGCGGTGCGGAGAGATCAGCTCAGCGCGGCGCAGCGCCATCACAGCGTCCCGCTGGCGCCCTCGCATGCGGGCAAGCGCCCGACCGTAGTCGGCCCAATACGCGGCTTGACCAGAACGATTAACGTGCGCTTCCGGGGTTAGGCTCTCGGCCACCGCCGCCGCCTGCTCGTTGTCGCCGACTTCCAGCAGCCCCGACATGCGGTACAGGCCGACCTTGATCGGGCCGAAACCGAGTCCGTAAGCATTGCCTTCCCCAGTACGTCCGGCAAGATCGGTGGCGTACTCAACCGCACCATTGAGATCAATTGGCTGGCCATCCGCTGCGGCGACCACCGAGCGGCGCAGCGCGAGGAACCCGGAAAGCTGCATCGTCTCCGGAGTGTTCGTCGGCACGGTCACCGCGTCTAGCGCGGCGTTGGCGAGGTCGAACGCTCCCGCGGCGAGTCCCACCCTCGCACTGGCGGCAGCGACAAGCCCTGCCGACACCGCGGTGTCGCGGTCTCCCCCAGCATGCCGGGCCAGCATGAGAGCGTGCGAGCGAAGGTCCACCGGGGCATCGGTGATGCTCAACCACGACACGGTGGCCTGCGTATGCAGCCAAGCCGTCAGGGACAGCATCTCGGCCACGTCCCGTCCCGCGGCCAGCGAGGTGTGCAGGTCGCGGATCAGGCCAGGGAGAGCATCGCCCACATCCCGTTCCCGCTCACAGCGGCACAGCGCATCAATCGTCGCGTTCACCCGTGCCCGCAACACCTCCACGGGGAGCACCTGACCGCCCGGTATTCCATGGCTGGCGCCCATTAGCGCCCGCCTTATGGCCTCGATCGCGGCATCCGTGCGTCCGTTGCCCGGTGCTGGTATGGGCAGTTTTGTCAACTCTGAGGGTGAGACCTGGAGAGCGTCGGCCAGCGCCACGATCACGGACCGGCGGTCCAGAGCGCGTTCCCCGCTCTCGATCCGGGACAGGTGCCCTGCGGAGATCCCGGCCAACTGAGCGACCACCCGCAGCGACTTGCGGCGGGCATGGCGGATCTGCCGCACTCGGCGGCCGATCGTGCCCGCCTCTTCGTCGCCTTCCACCGCTGCATCACCTCACCGGGAGCCCTTCACCGGACCCCGGAGCCGTCGCCCCGGGGCATGCAATCCCGGTGAAGGTTGCCACCCCAAGGCTACGCGGCGTGCCCCTTGCCGCTGGTGGTGGACGCTGCGACTGCTGCCTGCTGTGCCCCGGCCCACCATCGACAAGTACACCGTAAAACTGGGACATCACCATCCACGGCGGACCTGTCGAATTCCGCCCGCCCGCAATCATCGACCCCGATCGCCGAATCCTCACCAACCCACTTCGGCGCTGATCATCACCACCAGCAACATGCATGATCCGTACCGCACCGCCACCGCTGGATTTTCTCAGTGCTCAAGTCGGTTGATACTGCATGTGAAATGCATCGAGTGTGGCGACGAACTGCTTGCAGAACGCGCCGAGCTGGGTTACCAGTACTGCACGAAGGAGCAATGCCAGCTCAAGCACCACAAAGGTTTGACGATCACCGCGATAGGGCTGAACAAGAGCGCTGACACCTTCATCGTCGGCGATCAAGAGGAGATCCGGCGGCGGGCGGAGGCAGGGGAGTTCGCCAAGAAGGACAGCGGTCTCGGGATCAACTACCGGACTCCTGGAACGGAACTACCGCCCGCGCGACGCGAGCCGCCCACTGCGCCCAATCGGCGGCTACCTGATCGACGTCCATGGACGCCTGATCAGGAAAAGATCGTGCGGTTGTACCACGGTATGGGGCTGACGCCGCGGCAGATCGCCGAACGCGCCCGGGACAACACTCCGCGGCTGGGCATCACCGAAAGCCTGGCCGTCAAGATCATCTGCTCGCTGCCCCCGAAGTAGTGCGGATGCTGGCAGGATCGATGGAGTGCGGACGCTGCTCAACATCATCTGGCTGCTGCTGTGTGGCTTCTGGATGGCGCTGGGGTACCTGCTCGCGGGGATCGTGTGCTGCCTGCTGATCATCACGATACCGTTCGGCTTGGCCTCGTTCCGGATCGCGAACTTCGCGTTGTGGCCTTTCGGTCGCACGATCGTCCGCCGCAGCGACGCCGGCGCGCCGTCGCTGATCGGCAACGCTATCTGGATCATCGTCGCCGGTTTGTGGCTGGCCATCGCGCACGTGGTGACGGCTATCGCGCTGGCCGTGACGATCATCGGCCTGCCCCTCGCGGCGGCGAACCTCAAGCTGATTCCGGTGTCCCTCACGCCGCTGGGCCGGGTCATCGTCCCGACCACCTGACCGCGATGAGTTTTGCGCAGCGCCGGCGTCATAACACCAGACAGCGTTGGAAAGGAGACACCATGGCACGGCCAGTAGTGCACTTCGAGGTCATCGGCAAGGACGGCGCCGGGCTGCGGTCGTTCTACTCGGACCTGTTCGGGTGGAAGATCGACACCGACAATCCGATGAACTACGGGATCGTGTCCGCCGGCGATGGCCCCAGAATTGGCGGCGGCATCGGTGTGGGTCCAGAGGGCTATGCCGGTCACGTGACCTTCTACGTCGGGGTACCCGATGTGGAGGCTGCTTTGGCGCAGGCGGAAAGTCTCGGGGGGTCGCGGGTGATGGGCCCGGAGAAGGTCATGGAAGACATCGAGATCGGGTTGTTCAACGACCCCGAAGGCCACCTCATCGGCGTTGTCAAGACTCCGGAGTAGAGCTTGGCGGCCGCGCCGGAGGCGTTGCAGACGTTCGAAGAGCAGCGGCCGCGGCTGTTCGCGATCGCCTACCGCTTGCTGGGATCGGCCAGCGAGGCCGAGGACGCGGTGCAGGACACCTTCCTGCGCTGGCACGCCGCTGACGTCCAGACGCTCCAGTCGCCGGCGGCCTGGCTGACGAAGGTGCTCACCAACCTGTGCCTGTCCAGGCTCACCTCGGCCCGTGCGCGCCGCGAGACCTATCCCGGGCCCTGGCTGCCGGAACCGGTGCTGACGGCGCAGTCCGCGCTGGGACCCCTGGATCGCGCCGAGCAGCGCGAGTCGGTGTCGCTGGCTTTTCTGCTGCTGCTGGAACGGTTGACACCGCCGCAGCGGGCGGTGTTCGTGCTTCGCGAGGCGTTCGACTACAGCCACCGCGAGATCGCCGAGATCCTCGACCTGACCGAGGCGAACTGCCAGCAGCTTTACCGGCGCGCGCGGCTGCGAGTGGCCCAGGGCCGCCCGCGCTTCGACGCCTCCCGCGAGCAGGGGCACCGCATCGCCGAGGAGTTCCTCGCCGCCGCGCGCAGCGGTGATCTCACGGCGTTGGAGAGCCTGCTGGCCGCTGACGTCGTTGCGTGGGCCGATGGCGGTGGGAAGGCCGCGGCGGCTCGGCGCCCGGTGCACGGTGCACCACGGGTGGCGCGCTACCTCGCCGGCTGGATGAGCCGCGGCGTGCCCGGCGCGCGGGTCGAGGTGACCGACGTGAACGGGCAGCCGGGAATTCTCGGCATCCTCGACGGGCAGGTGCTCGTGGCGGTGCTGCTGGACGTGGTTGATCGACGGGTCGCAGGAGTGTATGCGGTGGCCAACCCGGACAAGCTCGCCTTCCTCGCCGGCCAGGTGCTGTGACCGACACCACGGCCGGCGAGTGTCAGGATCGGCCGGGTCACCTGGTTCAAGCGATGACCTCACCACCGAGGAAGGAGACGATCGGTGACTCATCGCATTGTGGTTCTGGGCGCTGGTTACGCGGGTCTGGCCGCGGCGAACCGGATCGCCGGACATACCCGGCACGCTCAGGTGACGCTCGTCAACGCCAGGTCGCAGTTCGTGGAACGGGTCCGGTTGCACCAGGTCGCCGCCGGCCAGCAGGTGCGCGAATACCCGCTGCGTGACTGCCTGCGCGGCACCGGCATCCAGCTCGTCATCGGGCGGGTGCGCGCGCTTGAGCCGGATCGCCGGCAGGTACAGCTGGACAGCGCCACAGAGGCTGCCACGGTTGCTTACGACACGCTGGTCTACGCGCTGGGCAGCGCGGCTGATACCAGCCAGGTAGCAGAGCATGCCTACCCGGTCGCCGACCTGGACAGCGCGCGGGAACTCGGCAAGCGGGTGCCCGATCTGGCGGTCGAACGCGGTGTGCTCGCGGTCGTCGGTGGCGGGCTGACCGGCATCGAGACGGCAACCGAGCTCGCCGAGAGCTACCCGCAGCTGCGCGTGCGGCTGGTCACCGCCGGGCAACCCGGTGGCTGGCTGTCCGCCCGCGGCCGCGCGCACCTGCGCCGGGTATTCGACCGCCTGGGCATCGAGGTGTGGCCCGGCGCGACGGTGACCAAGGTGGGACCTGGCGGGGTGCTGCTGGCCGATGGCGCCACGATCGAGGCCGGCCTCACCGTGTGGGCCACCGGTTTCGTTGCACCTACTCTCGCCCGCCAGGCCGGCCTCGCCGTCGACGGAAACGGGCGGATCCTGGTCGACGACACCCTGCGCTCGCGCTCCCATCCGGAGATCTACGCCGTCGGTGATAGCGCCGCGGCACACCGGGCAGGTGGCCAGCAACTGCGAATGTCCTGCGCCACCGGCCTGCCGACCGGGCAGTGCGCGGCCGCCGCGATCACCGCCCGGCTGGCAGGCCGCGCGCCCAGCCCGTTGCGGTTTCGCTACGTCATCCAGTGCATCAGCCTCGGCCGGCGAGACGGCCTGATCCAGTTCGTCCATGCCGACGACAGTCCACATCACAGGGTGCTCACCGGGCGCGCCGCCGCCCGGTGCAAAGAGCTCGTGGTGCGCGGTGCCCTGCACGCCACCCGCTGACCGGCGCGGTGAATGTTTGGCGGCTGGGCGGGACCGGGAAGGTTTTTACGAAGAGGCGAGATCCGCTCGGCGCAAGGGAGCGATGCGATGGCGCAGCAGGACTACGAGCAGCAGCCCGAGGCTGCCGATCTCGGGGACGCGGTCCAGGACGACACCGGCGAGACGCTGGTGGGACCGCCGGGAGCCGACCCGCTGGACGCCGGCTACATCCCACCGGATCGGCCGTACGGCCTCGAGGACAACGCGGTCACTGCCGCCGGCCAGTGGACCGGGGAATCGCTGGACCAGCGGTTGCGCCGGGAGCAACCCGAAGGGACGCCGGTGGACGTCGGCCGCTCGGGACGGATCGCAGTCGCCGACGCGGGCGCGGCAGGCGAAACCCCGGATGGCATCGATGGCGTCGATGAGGGCATCGCGGGTGGCGCCGCGTCCGCCGAGGAGGCGGCCGTACACCAAATCGGCATGAGCATCGAGCCGGTAGACGACGAGTCCCCGATGGGTGATCCGGAGGTCGCCGCGAGCCTGGCCGCGGACTCACGTGCGGATCAGGCGCTGGCCGATGCACAGCGAGACCACAGCGACCACGTCCGCAGGTCCGGCCAAACAGCGAGATAATCGCCCAGTAGCGGTCAGGTAGTGCTAGGAGCGTTGGAGATGGCTGAAACCACGTCGTCGGATCACGCGAGACGGGCGCTGACTGAGGAGCTGGAGGTGCTTCGGAGCCGCCGGCGTGAGTTCGCCGACGGCCTCGACAGCGACGATTTCCCGGGTGACCGTGCTGATCAGGCCGACGCGATCGAGCGGTTGTCGGAGCTGCAGTCGATCGAGCGACGGATTGATGAGGTCACCCGGCTGCTGGCTAACGGTATCGATTCGGACCCGCCGAGCCCGTCCGGCGAGGTGTCCGTCGGCAGCATCGTGACACTGCGCTATCCGGACGGGACGACCGACGTGCTGCGAGTCGGCACGGTTGTTGAGGCCGACGACGCAACGGTGGTGACGGCGGACAGCCCGCTGGGCGTCGCGCTGCTCGGCCGGTCGGCCGGGCAGGACATCGACTGGTCCACCCCGACCGGCCAGCGTGAGGCCCGCGTGGTGCAGGTATCCCAACCTTGAGCCTTTGGCGGGTCTGCTTATTCGAACCGCAGCGCCGCGATGGGGCGTAGCCGCGCGGCACGGTAGGCCGGGTAACAGCCGGCCACGACGCCGATCGCGAGGCTGATCGCGAACGACACACTCACCGGCAGTACGGACAGGACGGGCGCGAACCCGGCGAAGATGCCGGAGGACGGCGCCACGGATGGTGCGACGACACGGACCAGCATGGCCAGCCCGACGCCGACGCCGACGCCGACTGCGCCGCCGAGCCCGGCCAACACGGTGGACTCCACCAGGAACTGCTTGAGCACGGCCCCGTTGGTGGCGCCGACTGCTTTGCGCAAGCCGATCTCCCGGGTCCGATCGGTGACCGACACCAGCATGATGTTCAGCACCCCTATCGCCCCGACCAGCAGGGAGATCGCCGCGACAGCCGGAGTGAACGTGGTGAGCAGGTACACGATCTGGTTGAAGTTTCGCAGCCGGGCTCCCAGGGACTGCACTTGAAAGTCCCGCAACCGTGGGTCTGTGATGTGGTGGCGGGCGTCGAGGATCCGGGTTATCTCCGCCATGGCGGCGGGCACGGCGGCCTGCTGGGGCGCTTGCACGGTGATCTGGTTGAGCTTGTCGCCGACGCCGATACCGTAGCCGACGACGTAGCGGCGAGCGGTTGTCAGCGGCATGACCGCGGTGTTGTCCAGCTGCTGACCGTAGCTCTGCATCACACCGATGACCTTGAACGGGGCATGGTTGATCTGGACTATCTGGTCCAGCGCGGCCGCAGTGTCATGGCCGTACAGCGTGGTCGCCACGGTGGGGCCAAGCACTACCACCCTGGCAGCGGAGCGAGCCTGGACTGCGTCGAAAAATGACCCCGCTGTGACGTCCCGGTTGTTCGTCGTGGCCCAGCTGTCCGTGGTGCCGATGATGTTCGCCGCCAGGAACGCGGTGGTGTGAGTCTGGATCAAGGTTCCGGTGCTGGGACC
This sequence comes from Pseudonocardiaceae bacterium, assembly GCA_036378735.1. Lineage (GTDB taxonomy): Bacteria > Actinomycetota > Actinomycetes > Mycobacteriales > Pseudonocardiaceae. The sequence goes on from DASUVX010000014.1 coordinate 16,108, forward strand.
GCCACCGGCGGCCGCGCTGGTGACCGCGGGAGTGACGGTGGCGACGTCGGGCGCGTTGCGCAGCGCGGAGATGTCCGCGTCGGTCAGACTCTGCGCGGGCGGGCCCCCGGGGATATCGGCGGCCTTCGGCACGATGGTGATGTTGTTGGCTACCG
>DASUVX010000015.1:0-18075 GCA_036378735.1 Pseudonocardiaceae bacterium
CGCATGGTCTCGCGGTGGGGGTGGCGGTCTGCCATCGTGGTAATCGTCGCGCTGGCCATATTGCCGGTTAGCAGCGGTATCGCCGTCGCCCACTATGCCGGCGGGCTCGGGCCATCGGCCACCCGCTGTGAGATCCGCGCGGTTGACCCGCCGGTGTCAGGACTGAGGGTGATGGTGATCGAAGCCGGGGCCCGGCTGGAAATTGAGAACCAGACCGGTGCCACCGTCGACGTGCTCCCCGAGCCAGGCACCGCCGGTTTGCGTGAGCCGACCGTCCCGCCTGGCGGCATGGCGCGCTGGTCCGACCGCCGGATCGTCGCCGCGGCCCAGGCGCCGGACCCAGCTAACCATCGGCGCGCCTGGGCCATCCCGCTGCGGGTCGGTGACCAGGCCGTGACCATCCATGGCGAGCAGGTATGGCCCCCGCCGCCACCAGCTGGCCGATGGTGGTTGGCCACGGGGTTGGCTGCGCTGGTGGCCGTAGTGATCGGCGCGCTGGCTGTACGTCACCGGTGGGCCGCTGTAGTGCTGGGCACCGCCACCGCTGCAATCGCCGCTGCCCATTTCACCCATGTGGTGGGATCGACGCTCGTGTTGCCGCCAGATCAGTCTCGGCTGGCGATGGTCGTCGGATTAGCCGGCCCAGCAATCGCCGCCTGGCCGCTGGCCGTGATCGGCCCTGCGCTAGCCATCGCGGGCCACCCTAGCGGCCCCATGGTTTGTGGCCTGTTCGGTGCTCTCCTGGTGCTGTTCAGCGCATCTGATGTCGTTAGCTTCTTTTACGCCGTGCTGCCCTTCGGCTGGAATCCCAACCTCGACCGGGCCACCGCAGCCCTCGTAGTCGGCGGCGGGTTCGGTCTGTTCCTGACGGGCATCCTGGCGCTACGCGCCTCGTCCCGCGCAGTCCCGCCCGCCGCCCAGCCTGGATCCACCACTAACTAGCCCGGGCTCCTACCTGGCCCCTCGGGCTGCCCCCCTTGCTACCTACCGTCATGGAGACATATCGGGCTTGGGCAGCCCCGTTTCACCCCGATATGTCTCCATGTCGGGAACCGCACATCTTGTTATGGATTCGCCGTAGCAGTTTGACCGCCGCCGCGCAGTGCCCGCAGCAGGCCAGTTCCTAACACCAGGGTGGCTATCGCCGTGGCGAGATGTAGGAAGTTGTCCGGAGTCGTTCCCGGCATGACGGCCAGCGCGCTGAGATAGCCCAGAAAACCCAGTACGGTGGCCAGCACCCAGAAGCTGCCTAGCGCGAGGTATGCCGCACCGGCGACCAGCGCATACTTGTGCGCCAGGGTCATAGATCGGCGCCTGCGCTGGGCCCTGATCCCGAATTGTGTTTCTCGCTCAACCATCACGTCGGTCCCGTCTGATCGATATGCCACAGCAGTGATGCGGCGCCGTGGCAGGGGACGGCAGCGAACCAGCGGTTGCTTTCGGTCTCGCACCGCGTTCCTCCCTCGTGTCGCGCACACCCTCCTGGGGCATTCGTCGCGGTCGCGGTGTGAGTTCGTGACGGTCTTGCGCGAGCTTTACAACGCTCAGCTCGTGATGTGGTCGAGTTGTGCCCGGCAGAGCTGGGCGGCGTAGCGGGCGGTCTCGGAGTGGACGCGGCAGTGGCTGTGATGCACGGCGTGTTGACCGCATTCGGTGGCGCAGCGGTCGGCGGCGGTGGCCGCTGCTTTCAGGATTGCCCTGATGACGCCGGCATCGGTGGCAGTGGCGCGGGACAAAACCCGGTGCGCTGCGGCAGCGATATCGGCACAGTCCAGCGCCGCGCGCGTGGCGCTGAGCATGTCCGTGGTGTTGTGGGCCATCATCGCCGTGGCGCAGCTGGTCGAGTGACGGTCGAGATCGGTGAGAACCTCTAACACGGTGCCCAGCCCGTCAAGCGTGATCATTATTTTCCTGCTGGTATCCGGCGCGTGGGTCGCCGCGGCCGAACGAGCAAGCTTGGTGATCTGTGCCGCGTCGTCGCCGAATCGGCTACATGCCGGGCAGGTCGCCAGGTGGGCGTCAATCGCGCTTGACTCCGTTGCGCTCTCCTCGCCGTCTAACCGGGCGGAGAGTGCCTCCCTACAGTGCGTGCAGTCCACGTGACAGTAGTCCTTCGCTGGATCTCTGAGGTTCCCGAAAACTTTCAGTTAGCATTTCTCGGGTGGGTGACGCCCGATCTGATGATGCATGGATTACTTTGCTAGCGCTTGAGGCGGGTGCAGGGGACCGCACGGCCCTGACGACGTTCATTCGCGCCACTCAACGGGACGTATACCACTTCCTCACCCACCTGTGTGCCCGCGACGAGGCCGAGGACCTTACCCAGGAAACCTACCTGCGGGCCCTGCGAGCGCTGCCCAGCTTCGCCGGCCGCTCCAGCGCCCGTACCTGGCTGCTGTCCATCGCACGGCGGGTCGCCGCCGACCAGATCAGGCGCGCCAGCGCCCGGCTGCGTACCAGCGCAGTCGACGACTGGGATGCCGTCGTGGCGCCGGATTCCACCCACCACCGATCCGGGTGGGAAGAAGGCGTGCTGCTCCGCGAGTTGGTGGCCGCGCTGGATTCTGACCGCCGGGATGCCTTCGTGCTCACCCAGATACTCGGGTTGAGCTACGCGGCCGCCGCCGAGGTGTGCGAGTGCCCGGTCGGCACCATCCGCTCCCGGGTGGCGCGGGCGCGCGAAGACCTCATCCGGGCCATGAACAGCCTCGGATGGCCCGGCCGAAGCGCCACCAGCCCCTAAAGCACCTCACGCTGGGACCCGCCGTACGCGGTGCAAGCGACCTGGTTATCCGCAATCTTTAAGCGGTGATGTGTTTGAGTTCCGCTCGACAGAGCTCAGCGGCGCGCTGGGCGGTCTCGGAGTGGACGCGGCAGTGGCCGTGGTGACTGGCGTGCTGCCCGCATTCCGCAGCGCAGCGGTCGGCGGCGGTCGCTACCGCCTCCAGAATGGCCCTGATCACATTTGTGTCGCTGGCCGCAGCGCGGGATAGGACCCGGTACGCGGCCGCGGCGATATCGGCACAGTCCAGGGCCGCCCGGGTGGCGCTGACCATGTCCGTGGGGTGGTGAGCCATCATCGCGGTGGCGCAGGTGGTCGAGTCCCGGTCGAGGTCGGTGAGCACCTGCAACACCGCTGCCAATTCGTCGATATCGGACACCGGCTCCAAAGTGACAGTTTCGAGCATCTCGCGCAGATCAGTCATGGCGTCTTCCCCTTCCACCGTGTGTATCGAGCTTCTACCGACAGGTCTAGGCGTCCAGACCAACAGGAGACGCGAAAATCACGGCTGGTAACCCGGCGGTGGGTAGCCCCTCAAGGTAGTCCGGTGATCACGGAACGGCTACCGGCGCCGACCAGCAACCCCGTCGCTCTTGCTCCCCTGACCATCGACACAAGCGACCGCTAGCCTCGACCAACCGGGAACACGCTGGCGAGGGCATGGCCGGACAGCCGGGCGAATCGGCGTCGGCGCGCTCATTGCATCTGGGCCAAGTACTCAGCGAGGCTGATCGATCTGGCCATGGCGTCGTCGTACTGATCGCAACACCAACCGACGTCAGTGGTGCGCTCGTAGCCGAGAACCGAACCGGCCTCGTAACGCATGACGATCGCGAACTCGCCTGGCTGTCCGGCATCGAAGAGCCAAAAATCCGGGCCCAGGTCGCTTAGCCCGGGATGCCTGTTGAGGTCCACAATCCGGGTCTGCTCACCAGCGACCTGAGACTCCGCGAAGCTGATCAGTTCGTAGCGGGTGTACTCGGTCAGCGGGTGGTGCACGAGACGCACCCGGGTCCACGCCCTGCCGGCGATGGTTGTAGCGGCAATCCGGTGTAGCCATGGGCTCGTGCGCACAGACCTCTCCGGGCGGGGCAGCCCCTCGCGGAAGGCGCGCAGGCTGGCGTCCTCGTCGCTGACCGCGTAAGTCTGTAAGCACTCCAGCCGGAACGCCGAGACCTGGAACTCATCGAAGGCGGCGTTGAAATCGTCCGGTGTCACCGTCGATCACCTCCCTTGACTTGCCGAGATGGCTCTCTTATTCAAACTGCTGCGCAAGTCGCTGCGGCGGCGACAACAACCCGCCACGGAGGAGTACCACGACGTCTTCCTCCCGTGTGCGGTCACCACGCTCCACATCCGCCACTATTCGCTCCACCATCCCCAGCGCCGCCCGCCTGCCGGCCCAACTCCGCCGTCGCATTCCACACCGCACCGAGCTGCTAAGCAGATCGCGATGGTGCAGGCTTGGCGGCGTGACGCCGTCAACTCCGACATCACCTGCGAGAGTACAGCCGCCGGCGTTTGAATAAACAAGGATCCAGGGCAACGAGCTGCCAGGTGCTAAAAGCAGACAAATCTGCCTATCGATTCATACGGCACGGAGCAATCCGGCGAGAAGCAGCAGTCCAGTATATTAGCACGCGCGCACAGCTACCGATGGCATATTGGAGTCACGGCGCCGTCATTCGTTGCCCTTGAGGGTAAATGCTGGATGCCGGTCTTCAAGGTGAGGGGATGGGAAGCTGCGGTCACCGGCGAGCCGGTGTCACCCGCCGAGCAAGGAGCACGGGCCCGACGGGAACTCGCCGATATCGTGGCAGCCGCCCTGTTGTGGGTCTCTGATAAGGCGACGCGGATTGTTGTGGACCAAAAGCTGGTCCGCGGCCCGGCCGGGCCGATGCTGGTTGCCAACGCCGACGGTGCTGACCTGCTGATCGTTGGCCACGGCCCGCGAGTCGCGGAACTGCTGCACCGGTCGGTGAGCTGGTACTGCGTGCGCAATGCGACCTGCCCAGTACTGGTCATTCCGCCCGCGATGGCCACCTGCAGGACACTGACCCCGGTAACCGGCGCGGCCCCAGCCCGAGTCCTGCCAGTACCCGCCCGCCGGTAGTCATCCGAGAGGCCGCCAAGGTCATGGGGTGAAAGCGCGCGTCGGCGGCATCCCGACTCGTCATGCTCAGGATGTTGACTTGGTCGGAGTCAGCAGATTGTGCTCATGGACCGCCGCCAGCGATAGCGTTTTGTAGCCGACATCGTCGAATAGCACGGTCAGGCGGTCCTGATCCGACATGACGACGCCGTGTTCCCAGTCGGTGTGCCGCACCGAGCTATTGACCGGGAATTCGTCGTCACTGGCATGCTGTTCCTGAGTGGTGCAGGTGTCGCACTTGCCGCATGGGTGGGGCAGTTGCTCGCCGAAATAGCCGAGCAAATACTGCCGCCGGCACCCGCAGCACAGCCAGCACATCGTGGCCGGCCATGACCTGCTCCATCGCCGCGAGCTGCTCGTCGCGCAGCTGCGGCCAGCCAAACGTCTGTTCAGCGACCCGCCGCAGCTGGTTGGGGTATCGCGTCCACGACCGTAAGCGGTACCCCGGACCGTCATGGCGAAAGCCGACCGGTTCCGCTATGTCATCGTTCTCCCAAGCGTTCGAGAAAGGCGATGTCCCAACCGAAGGCGGCTACGATGCCGCCCGTTGAGGTGCCAGTGACGGCTTTGACGTCGCTAGGCAGGTCTATCCGATCGATGGGAAGTCTCGTTCGGAGATCCCACATCCGGACCGTGTGGTCCCGGCTGCTGGTGACGGCGGTGGGGCGGCCACCGAGCTGGGCGCAGGCCACCGCGGTGACCGGGGCGGTGTGACCAGTAAGTAGGCCGACGGGAATGCCACTGGTGAGGTCCCAGATCCGCACCGTGTGGTCCCAGCTTCCGCTGACGGCGATAGGGCGGCCGTCGAGCTGGGCGCAGGCCACCGCGGTCACCGGGCCGGTGTGGCCAGGGAACAGCCCAATGGGCGTGCCGCTGCTGAGGTCCCAGACCCGCACCGTGTGGTCCCGGCCGCTGGTGACGGCGATTGGGCAACCGTCCAACTGGGTGCAGGCCACCGCTGCCACCAGGTCGGTGTGGCCGGTGAGGGGGTCGCCGATCGAGCTGCCCGAGGTGAGGTCCCAGACCCGCACCGTGTGGTCCCGGCCGCTGGTGACGGCGACCGGACGACCGTCCAGATGGGTGCAAGTCACGGCAGTCACGGTGCCGGTGTGTCCAGTGAGAGGGCCGCAGACGAGCCCTCGGCTGGTGAGGTCCCAGATCCGCACCGTCTGATCCCAGCTCCCACTGACGGCGATAGCCCGGCCATCGAGGTGCGCGCAGGCCACTGCGGTGACCGGGCCGGTGTGACCAGTGAGCACACCCGCGGGAGTCCCCACGGCAAGATCCCAGATCCGCACTGTGCGGTCCCGGCCGCTGGTGACGGCGACCGGGCGGCCGTCCAGACGGGTGCAGGCGACCGCCTCGACCAAGCCGGTATGGCCAGTGAGCCGCTCACCGAGGGGCTTGCCGGTGGCCAGGTCCCACACCTGGAGTGGATGTGCTCGACCGCTGGTGACGGCGATCGGGCGACCGTTCAGGTGGGTGCACGCCACCGCCTCGATGAATCCGGTGTGACCGGTAAACGGCTCGCCGAGGGAGGTACCGGTAGCCAGGTTCCAGATCCGCACTGTGTGGTCCCGGCTGCTGGTGACGGCGATTGGATGGCCGGAAAGATGGGTGCAGGCCACTGCGGTGACCGGGACGGTGTGACAGGGCAGCAGGCCTATGACGGCGCCGGTGGTGAGGTCCCAGACCCGCACTGTGAGATCTTCGCTGCTGGTGACGGCAAGCGGGCGCCCGTCCAGCTGCGTGCAGGCCACCGCGGTCACCGGGCCAGTGTGGGCAGGCAGCAAGTTGATGAGTGCGCCGCTGGCCACGTCCCATACCTGCACCATGTGGTCCCGGCTGCCGGTGACGGCGATCGGGTGGCCGTCGAGCTGGGTGCAGGCCACCGCGGTCACCGAGTCGGTGTGGCCAGTGAGGGGGTCGCCGACCGGGCTGCCGGAGGTGAGGTCCCAGATCCGCACCGTGCGGTCCTGACCGCTGGTGACGGCGATCGGGCGGCCGTCGAGCTGGGTGCAGGCCACCGCGGTCACCGTCCCGGTGTGGCCCACCAGCGGCTCACCTATCGAAGTGCTGGTCGCCAGGTCCCAAACCCACACCGTGCCGTCGACACCGCCGGTGAGAGCCACTGCGCGGCCGCCGACGTGGACACAAGTCACTGCGGTCATCGCCGCCGTCGCGGTGCGGGTGGCGCGAGATATGTTTCTGACACGGCTACCGGTCGCCCACCGTGGCTGCCACGGTGACCGGCGCGCATACCGCTGCGTTTCCTCCGACACTCGCCCAACAGCCTTTCCGCGCTCAACGCCTCCGGTGGGTGACTACAGGAGGTTCCCGACTACCGGTCCATCCCATCACCGACTGGAGCGATACGCACAGCGGCTACAGCGGCGCCTTTATTCTTCGTATTTCCCATGCACGGCGACGTTCGGTGTCAGCGCGGCGCTGCGCATCTTCCTGTACTCGGCGCGCTTGCTCCGGCTGCGGGTATCCCACATCCTGCCGTTGCTTGCTGCCCGGTTGGACGGGAACATCCGTGTCGTGGCCGGTGCACTCCCCGAGGAGCGGGTGGCTTGGCCATGGGCCTATCAACGTTGGCAGACCATTACGTTCCTGCACTGGGCTTACGACCCAGCCGATGTGCAGCGCTTACTTCCCGCCGAGCTAGAGGTGCACACCCATGATGGCCTGGCCTGGGTGGGGCTTACCCCGTTCCTGTTAACTGACTTCCATCCACCGGGGCTTCCCGCCGTCCCCGGGCTGTCCACCTTCCCAGAGACCAATCTCCGCACCTACGTCGTGGACCGCACCGGGTTGGACGGCCTGTGGTTTCTATCCCTGGACGCTGACGAACTGGCCACCGTCCTGGGAGCCCGAGCGTTGTTGCAGGTGCCCTACCATTGGGCGGCCATGAGCGTGGACGCTGGCGCCACGGTGACCTACCGGTCACGCCGGCGGTGGCCACCGGCGGTAGGCCACGACATCGTAGTCGAGCCCGGATCACCGCTGGCCGCCGAGGAGCTGACAGAACGGGACCATTTCCTGACCGGACGGTGGCGAGCGTTCACCAAAATCGCCGGCCAGCTAGTGAGCGTGCCGGTGGAGCACCAGCCGTGGCCGCTATGGAGCGTGCGGATCGACCAAGTCAACCAGGACCTGCTCACTGTCGCGGGCCTACCGGCGCCCGACGGCGAGCTTCTGGCGCTTTACTCGCCTGGCGTCAATGTCCGCTTTGGTCCACCTCGGTGGCTGGGATCACGACGCGGCGATAAATGACCAGCCTGCCAGACGAACGCCAGATCTTGGTCTATGCAATTACCTGGTTCGCACGCTCCGGAGGCTCAACGGCCACCGGAACATCCTGAGAAATCGGCACTCGCCGTATCACGCATACAGCGCGTATCATCTCCGAGAAGGCCGCGGCCATCGTGGGCGCACATTGAGGAGGTCATCAAGGCGGCCTGAAGTTATGCTCTTCCAAAGCCCATCAGCTCGCTGAGGGTGGTCGCCTCGGCGCTGTTGGGGTGGTAACGGCCGAAAACAGATGGGGGCACCACATGTGCATCCTTGGCTACTTCGCAGCAGTCCTGTTGGCGATCATCATCCTCGGCGCCATTATTCTCGGATTGGGTTCGACGAGAGACGTCCGTCGCTATCTGGGGATTCGCCGGATGTGACCGGGTGATCACCGGTCGGTAGACCATCTGAACTGCGTTCTGCAGTAGGCATCCACGAACACCAGCTACCACGAGCATCATTAGGTTCGGGGTTGCCGCTCCCTCGGGCGGAGATGATTAACGCCACGGCGCCGGAGTCGACGTTCGCGCTGCGATGGCGCCAGCGCCAACGTCGACACCGCCGCCGTGGCGAGCAAGGCGGCCACGGCAGCGCCGACCCCGCCGAAACCGCACGGGCAATCGAGCACGGTCGAGGACTACATCGCGGCCCCAAAGAGCGCGGTGGCTGGCTCCTGCGCGAGCGCGGACTCGCTCGAGTAGAAAAGGTGGTCGTGCCCGCGCCCGGCATCACGTTCCAGTTGCTCAACGGGACGCAGGCCGCCGCACACGTAGTCGAGCTACAGGCCCTCCACGCCGAGGTATACGCGAAACCGCCGTATGGGCTCAATGATGACGCCACGCTGTTCGCAGACCGCTTCCGGGTGCAGTGCCGCCAGCCGGGCTTTGTCCTGGCGGATGCCCGTCATGGCGGTTATCTGGTCGGCTACGCGTTCGGGATGCCGTTGCGGCCGTCCACCTCCTGGTGGCGGGACCTGACCACCCCGCTGCCGGGCGAGGTCACCACCGAATATCCCGGCCGCACCTTTGCGCTGCTCGACCTGTTGGTGCGCGCGTCATGGCGGCGGCAGGGCATCGCTAGAACCTTGCACGACCTCATCCTCAGGACCCGGCCCGAGGAACGAGCGACGCTTATCGCCCTGCCCGCGGCCACCCCGGCGCAGAACGCCTTCCAGAAGTGGGGCTGGCGCAAGGTCGCGCGGACGGGCGATGCTCGTCGCGGCTCGCCTGTGTACGACGTGCTCGTTCGGTATTCAACCGCATGATCGACCGGCGGCCGCTCTCGCCGCTGACGTCATGACCGCCAGTTCCACCATGAATTCATGGCAACGGCGCCAGACGAGCTCTCCACCGGCGTCTCCCTTGCGCTGGACCCGGCCGGCGCGCCGGTTGTCACCATCGCGGTCTGCTACTGCGGGCAGCACGAGCAGAGGCAGCACGTGAACCGATGGTTTAATTGTTCCGCTCGCTCTGCTCGTATACCTGGGCTGGTGGGCCGGCGATAAGCGGGTCGGGTGTGCCGACCACATCGTGGTCTTTAGTCGGATAGCCGAGCGTGGACAGTACCCAGCGTAGGGCAGCAATCCGGCCACGTTTCTTGTCGTTGCTTTTCACGACCGTCCAAGGCGCCGCTGGAGTGTCCGTGCACTGGAACATGGCCTCCTTCGCCTGGGTGTAGTCGTCCCACCGATCCAGGGCAGCCAGGTCCACCGGGCTGAGTTTCCACTGCCGGAGCGGGTCGATGACCCGGATGATGAACCGGGTCCGCTGCTCGGCCCGAGAGACCGAAAACCACAACTTGACCAGGTGGATCCCATCGTCCACCAACGCCCGCTCCAATCGGGGCGTCTGATCCATGAACTCGTGGTACTCGCTGATGGTGCAAAAACCCATAACGCGTTCGACGACGGCGCGGTTATACCACGACCGGTCGAACAACACGATCTCCCCCGCGGCAGGCAATTGACTGAAATAGCGCTGGAAGTACCACTGGGTTCGTTCCCGTTCACTCGGTTTGTCCAACGCCACCACCCGCGCCCCGCGTGGATTCAAATGCTCGGTGAAACGTTTGATGGTGCCGCCCTTACCCGCCGCGTCGCGCCCTTCGAAGAGCACAACAACTCGCTGTCCACTGTCCTTGACCCACGACTGCATCTTTAACAGCTCGATCTGCAGGGACCTCTTGGTGCTCTCGTACTCCTCACGGTCCATCCGCTCCGCGTACGGGTAGTCCTGCTGCCACGTGGTGATTTCATACCCATCGGGGCCAAGGAGGGCCGCGTCATCATCGTCGAGTTCCCGCACCGACAAGTCCCGAAGGCTGTCCAGTAAGCCGACGGTCTCCAACGCCTCTCGCAGCGCCCGCCGGGTCGGTTCGGAATGACCGGCTCCGCGCGGGGTACGACGAAACTCTCGGACAACCTGCTCAGCTGATGTCATAGCCGATCCCATCGGTCGCAGCTGGTCATCTCACCGGAGACTACTGCGAACCCATGGACCACGATGTCGAACGCTGGTCGAGGGTGACAGGGATCAGCAGCGTGACGGACTTGCGCCAGCTATTGCCGTCACGTTTCATCCGAGTCGTCCTGGGTATTTCTCTCGGACCTTCGGCCTTGTCCGGGGACCGATGTTTGAGGTGGCTGGTATGGGCTGGAAAACGTGCTGGTGGCGCACACCTGCCCATCGAGAGCTCGCCGGTCGGCGGGCACCGCTGATCGTGGGCCCAGTGGCTCTCGATGTCTCCGGGCGTCGAGTGCTGGTGGAGGGCTTCGTCGTGCACCTCCCGGTTCGGGAAGCAGCGATCCTGGAGGTACTGATGCAAGACGCCGGTCGGGTGGTGTCTTTGAGCGAGTTGCATAGCGCGATCGGTGCGCGACAAGCTGGTGATGACGATGTCACGCGGTGGGTTCGCCGCCTCAGTCGTCGCCTCGCCGTCAGCCCTCTATTGGCACCGTTGATTGAATCCGTCGGTACCGCGGGGTACCGCTACACCTGCGCGGACCTGCCCCAAAGAAGGGCTTGACCATGATCAGTGGTGCAGCTGGGGGACGATGAGATAGATGCCGTAGAGCACCACGGCTGCGCAGGCTGCAAAGCACAGCGCTGCACCGGTCAGCGCAAGGGCGCCGTGGTCACCGCGCTCGATGTCGGTCTCGCGGCGGGACAGCGCGACGACACCGAGAGTGAAGATCACCACTACCCCGGCTGCGACGCCGATGCTGACCACGGCGACCTGGCCGACCGAGGCCCAGTCGATATGCATGGCTTCCTCTCAGGCTGCGGTGCCGAGCGCCTCGCGCTGGGCGCCGATCGGTGGTAGGTCGTTGACGTTGGTCGCGGTCACCGGTTCGCGGCGGGAGATCGCGTAGATCGCCACCGCGACGGCGAGCGCAATCAGACCGATCACCACCACGCCGAGCGTTCCGCGAACGGCGACGGCCGCGGCGAGCGCGCCGACCGTAGCCGCCGCGGGGAGGGTCAATAACCAGGCCAGCGCCATCTGCCCAGCGACCGACCAGCGCACCTCCGCGAGGCGGCGGCCCAAACCGGTACCGAGCACGGATCCGGCGACCACGTGCGTGGTAGATAGCGCGAACCCAAGGTTCGCGGAGCTGAGGATCACTGCGGTGGAACTGGCCTCGGCGGCGAAACCCTGCGGTGGGGCGATGTCGGTCAGCCGGTTGCCCATCGTGCGGATGATTCGCCACCCCCCGGCATAGGTGCCCAGCCCGATGGCCAACCCGGCGGCGACGATCACCCAGAACGGGGGAGCTGAACCAGCGGCCAGCGCCCCGGTGGAGATCAGCGTGAGGGTGATCACGCCCATCGTCTTCTGCGCATCGTTGGTGCCGTGAGCTAGGGAGACCAGCGAGGCCGAGATCGTCTGACCGTGCCGAAATCCGCTGGTGACCGGCCCTTCTCTGGCTCGGCGGCTGATCCGGTAAGCCAGGTAAGTCGCGATCATCGCGGCAATACCGGCGACGATCGGGGACGCCACCGCCGGCAGCAGGATCTTGCTGATCACCTGATCGAAATGCACGCCGTTCATCCCGGCGCCGACCCACACCGCGCCGATCAGCCCGCCGAACAGCGCATGCGAGGAGCTTGAGGGCAGCCCGAGCAGCCAGGTGGCCAGGTTCCACAGGATCGCACCGACGAGTCCCGCGAAGATGATCGCGGGCGTGGCCAGCTTGTCGTTGACGATGCCGCTGGAGATGGTCTGGGCGACCTTGGTGGACAGGAACGCGCCGGCCAGATTGAGCACGCCGCTGATGAGCACCGCCAGCTTCGGTCGCAGCGCTCCGGTGGCGATCGAGGTGGCCATCGCGTTGGCAGTGTCGTGGAAGCCATTGGTGAAGTCGAACGCCAGCGCCGTGATGATCACGACGATTACCAGCAGTGACAGATTAGCCATCTTCCGCACAATCATGTCGCGTCTTCGATCCTGAACCAGACATACCCTGCCCGGGTGAACAAACAGTGAACACGAGCTGGAATTCAACGGTGTGTCAACGAGTACCCCGTATCAGGGCCGTGCCGCCGTCACTCTATGGGCGGCAGTCGCCGCGGGCGCCGGCGACGGTTGCCGCGACCGGTCTCACAGTGGGCAACCGCCTTGTGGGGGCTAGTCGAAGTGCGCCTGGTGGGGCTTGACCAGTGCGTCGGTCAAGCGTCGACGCATGGCTGGGTGCATGGCCAGCTGTGTGGTCTGCTGGGGATCGAACCATCCTGCGGCGGTGGTTTCGTCGTGATCGGGTTGGGTGTCGTGGTCTGCGCTGAAGGCGTGAAAACATATCGCGATTTGTTGGTAAGTCCCTTTCCCGTGCGGGTAGGCCAACACGTGACCAGGGTCGCTGTACACCCCGGCGAGCCCGGTCACGTTGATAGTGACACCGGCTTCCTCAGCGACTTCGCGGATCACCGCCGCGGAGGCCGACTCCCCGACTTCGACCCGGCCTCCGGGCAACTCCCAGTACCCGTCATCAGCGCGGCGCACCAGAAGCACCCGGCCTGATCGGTTGCGCACCACCGCGAATGCCGCGGGTAACAGTTCCCGGGCCGAAGGTGCGGCCACATCATGGTAGTACTCTGTCCGCGCCATGCCTTCGATGATCAACGGCGCGGACGTCACCGGGCAACAGACCTATGATTAACCGAGGCTAAACACTAAGTGAACTGCCGTGTGCGTCCGAAACGGACGTCTGGGTCGAGCGCCCACGTTGAGTCAGTTCAGCCAGGCGGTGTTCTTGCGTTTGCGCATCTTTTTCCACGCCGGGGGCAGGTCGTGCTCGGCTCGTTCGGCGCGGGCAGCCTCGGCCGCATACAGCAAGCCATAGGTGAAGCCGTTTCCGCCCTCCAGGTGGGCCTGTCCGGCGAGCCCACGCAGTACAGGTCGCAACACGGCGGCGTCTTGATGGTCGCCGAGGAGGCTTTGGACGGACTTGAGACGTTTGCGCAGCCGCGCAGCCGGCTTACCCAGCCTGGGTGCGGCCGCCTCGGTGGCGTAGCGCAGCCGTTTGGCCGCCTTGCGAGTCTCGTGCAGGGCACGTTCACAGTCCTCACCTGCTGGCTGGCGCTGCGCCTCATCCATCCGCGATTCGACCCTGCGGTAGGCCTTGCGAATGCTTTTCGGCAGCTCGCGCTTGGCTTTGCGGCTGGCCCGCGCGGTCAGCGGCGGATCGGCGAGCAACGCATCGATCCGCTCGTGCAGCGCCAGGTACCGATCGCTGTCCAACGCGGCCAGGCCGACAGCGCGGGCTTCGGCTGCTCGGCGCTCAAAGGCGCGGGTCATCGCGGCGTCGATGGGTCCGAGCTTGAGCTCATCTGGAACCTCGGCGAGCAGCTCCGCGACCCGCTCGGCCATCACTTCGGCATCCCTGGCGCCGCTTAGCTCACCGGCCACCCACTTCAGCTCCGCAGTCAGCTCGCGGGTCTGATCCCGGCTGATGACCCGACCGAATGCCTGCAGCGCACTGCGCATCCGCCGAGCGGCCACCCGCATTTGGTGGACCGAATCTGGGGCGTCCCGCCGGACCAGTGGGTCATACCGCCGCAGCTGGCGGGCCTGGGCATCCAGGTAGGCCAGCACCACGTCACCTGCTGATCGAGCCGAACCTGGCTTTGCGGACGCCCTCTCGGGCAGCTGCTCGGCCAGCAGCCGGCCCAGCTTCGACGCCGAACCCGCACGCTGGGCACCCACCTTCAGCAGCCGGCGCTCGATCCGGTCCAGCACCTTCTGCTGGCCATGCTCGCCAAGCTCGACCTCCACCTCCCGCCAGGCCACCGTGGTGGTCTGCGCACCCATGGTCCGCGCGCTCACGTGGTCATCGACCAGTTCCGCAAGTGAACGCCCGGTGGAATCAGCGAGCACCCAGCGGCGCCGGCGCGTGGTCAGCTCAGCAACCGGGGCCAGGTCGGCCCCGCGGGTATAGACCCGCGTCAGGGCCACCAACTCGGCCGGTGGGCGGCGCGGGGACTGGTCCAGCGGTATCCGTAGCTCCTCCCGGCTGTCCTTGCCCGCCGGCAACTTCAGGTGCCAGCCTGCATCGGATCCGCCCTCCCGGCGCCGCAACGTCACCCCGGCACTGATCAGCCGCAGGTCGGTGGTGTCGAAATACACCGCCGCCAACTCTTGCTCATCTGGACCACTTGCGGTGTCAAGCCCTAGCAACGACGCCGGGTCGAGCAACTCCAGTTCCTCGATCGCCTCGTACTTGCGCTCGATCTCCCGTGCCGCCTTCACACTGTCTCCCTTCGCCTAAGGTCAGACATACCCCTCGACCCATGCCGTTAAGCTATTAGTGACCATTCGCTTTCCAGGATCAGGCACACTAGTCATAGTCGATCGGAAATGGTCGCGAGCCGTGCAGCACCGGCGACGGGGCTGATGACATGACCGACACTCACCACGGCTACGTCACCGGTCGCTACCGCGGCGGCGCGCTCAGCGACACCTAAACCGACGTCAGGCGATGCGCCGAACGGACCTTTGTTACCTACGTAGCCCGCTGCCGATGTGGCTGGCGCGGCAATGATTACCCGGCCAGCCCGGACGGTTACCATGCCTGCCAGCGCGAATTGATCAGTGCCCACCTCCCGTCGGTCCCGACGCCCACCGGCTGGGCGTAACGGTGCGGTCGCCCCGACCACGTGCCCAGCGTCCGGGATCCAGGCGTTGATCTCTGATCACGCGCCGGTCACGGCTCGGGGGCTGCACTCGTGCCTCATCGCTGCGGTGTTGTCCAACCAGCCGGCCATGCCCTCTACGCGCAGGGTTGAGATGCACTTGACGGGGTATCCCCGTACCGCAAATTCCTGTTGCAAGGAGCGACGGTGTCCGATACCCCACACTCCGGCGCTACGATGCCGTCAGAGGTCTCCGGCGATCTGTCTATCTTCGACCGCTTCGCCACCAAAGCCAGCGATTTTGTCTCCCGCGCCTGGTTTTTTGTCACGTGTGTACTGGTGGTGGTGGTGTGGGCGCCGTCATTTTTCCTACTCCGCGACGTCGATACCTGGCAGCTGATCATTAATACGCTCACCACCATCGTCACGTTCTTACCCAACATAAACTCAACGCCATCGCCGATGGCCTGTCCGACCTGATGCGCCAGCTGGGCGACAGCCATCCCCCGTTACATACTGAAACTGACGAACTGCGGCAGGCAGTGGGATTAGAGATGCGGGAAAGCACCGCATCACGACAGCGGCGAGCCTGAACCAGGCTTGCCCCGGGATGATCAGACGATCCGGCGTGCCTCGACGAAGCCGCCGAGATAAAGGGACCGGACATGGACTGGCTGGCCGGGTTGGGAGGCTTCGACGATCTTGCCATTCCCGACGTAGATGACGACATGTCCCACTGGTTGATAGAAGAAGAGCAGGTCGCCAGGCTGCAGGTGGCTCAGGCTGACTCGATGACCGGCGGTGGCTTGCGCTGCGGCGGTGCGAGGCAGCGCGATACCGACCTTGTTGTAGACCCACTGAACCAGGCCACTGCAGTCGAAGCCACCCGGCGCGTTGCCCCCGTAGACGTAGGGCGTGCCCTGCTGAGTGAGTGCGGCGCTCACCGCGCGCGCCGCTGCGCTGAGCTTGATGGGGACCTCGGCGGGCGCTACCGCCGATGCCGCAGCAGTCGTAGGTGTCCTGGCAGGGGCGGCGGTCGCAACGGAGGCCGGGGCCGGGGCGTTTGCCGGATGTGCGGTGTCGACCTCCTTTACGATCGGGGCCTTGGCCGTTGCCGCGCCAGCGGGCACCGCTGCTGGGCCGCTGTTGGGCACCTTCAACGGTTGACCGGCAACGGCGATCCTCTCTCGATTGTTGTCGCCGAGCCGCTGCCATCCGGCAGGCACGGCTTGATCCGTGGCCGGGCGCGGCAAGGTCTCGGCACTGGCCACGACATGCTCCGAGTTGGGCCGCTGCGCAACTGGCGAGGTGGGTGACGCAGCCGCAACCCAGTTGACGTCGAGCGCCGCGAATCCCGTGGCTGCAAGCATGCCGCCGGCGGCCAGCGCGGCACTGGTGACGGTCATGGCATCACGCCGGCGGCGCGGGACGACGCGACGGTGCTTGCCGGGCATGGTCGCCTACCGTTTCTGGTATCTGCGTCCGGAGACGAGCCGGTGCGCGTGGAGCAGGCTGCTGTCGCGCGTATCACCTCACACACCAGGCCAAAAATCTGAAGACCTGACCGCTATTCGCGCTCAATGGCGGATAGCTGTCGGCCAGTGGTGGTTTGCAGCACCAGATGGTGGATTACGACAGCAGTTTTGGCATGGATAAACCCGAAGCCGGACACTTATCCGCCGGCTTGTCTGACCCTCGTTATACTTCTTTTGTTTACTCGCCTGTCAGATTCGCGCCGCCGAACCTCGTCAACGGCGCAGCCATGCGGTGGTGTCGGGGGACAGCCGGCCGTCAGGGGTAAGCGGGCCGCTGGCCAAAAGAAGCCGGCCCGCCGGTAGGCACACCGGGGTGTTTCCCATCGCCAGCACGAGAGTGAACGTTTCGCCCCTGCGCACTTCCAGTGCCCCGGATGAGTTGAGGTCGACGACCACCGCGTCGTCGGCAGCCAGGAGGTGCTCGGTGTGCAGCCGGCGGCGCAGGGTCAAAGCGGCTCGGCACAGGTGCAGCCCAGAGGCCCGGTCGGCCTGCTGTGCCTGTACCGAGTACGCGCCCCAGCCCGCCGGGACGGGGAGCCAGGGCGATCGTGCGGGCGACGCCGAGAAGCCGTGCGTCCCCTTCTCGTCTTCCCGCCAGGGCATCGGAACCCGGCAGCCGTCGCGGGACACTCCGCACCGCGACCACGCTGGGTCCTGCCGAGCCTGCGCTGGCAGGTCAACCTCGGGCAGCCCGAGCTCCTGTCCCTGGTAGAGGTAGGCAGCACCGGGTAACCCGAGCACGGCGAGCAGGGCCGCGCGGGCTCGAGCAGCTCCGCGGACGCCGCCGCCATACCTGGTCGGCGCACGGATGACGTCGTGGTTTTCCACCACCCAGGTGACAGGCGCCACGCCACCGACCCGGGTGTCGAGCAGCTCCGTGATGATCGACCGCCAGGCTCGGGCGTCCCACGGCGTGACCAGCAACGCAAACGCGAACGCCTGGTGCAGCTCGCCGGGCCGCGTGTAGCGCACCGCCCGCGCAGGCGCGAGATTGACCTCGCCGATCAGCACCCGCGGCGGCGAGTAGCCATCGGCCAACGCCCGCCAACACCGGTAGACCTGGTGCACCTCCTCCCGGTCGCACGCGAGCGGATTGGCTCGCAGCCGCATCGGCTGCACCGTCGCCGTCGCGTGCAGATCCGGCAGTCCCTCGGCCTTGAACAGGCCGTGTGCGACGTC
>DASUVX010000016.1:0-2554 GCA_036378735.1 Pseudonocardiaceae bacterium
TGCGAGGTGCGGTCGAAGACCCACTGCACCGGGGTGTCCACCCCGGCGATGAACGGCTTGTCGAGCACCGGGCGGTCCAGCACCACGTGCACGTTGACGATGGGCGCGCTGCCCAGCCGCTGCGACCAGCCCGGTGGCAGCTTCACACTGCCGGCCGGCAGCAGCCCTTCGGCCGCGGGCGGCGGAACAGCCAGGATCACCTGATCGGCAGCGACCCGCGCATCGTCGGTGACCACCTCCCAGTCTTCGCCGGGCTCGATGCGCCGCACCGCGGCTGCGGTGCGGACCTGCGCCCCCGCAGCAGCCAGGCACTCCAGCGCCGGGTCACCGTGCAGCTGTCGCAACGGCACCCGGGACCAGCCGATATCAGCGGCGGTGGCGTCGGTGAGCAGGCCTTCCTGGAACACCGTGGCCGCCAGACTCAGCGCGGCGCCATCGGCCCGGGAATTCAGGGTCGCCACGCCGACCAGTTCCCACAGCGCGGCGATGGCTCGGTCGGTTTGGCCGTGCCGGCGCAACCAGGTGCCGAAGTTCTGCTCGTCGGTGGCCGGCGAGGCCGGGTCGACCCGCCGCAACGCGACGGCGGCCAGCGCGAACCGGGCCCGCTCGAGCATGCTCAGTGGCCGGTAGCCCAGCAACGAGCCGGCCAGGTGCAGCGGCGCGGGCAACCCGGTGCGACGCAGCCACACCGTCTGGTCAGCACCCGGTGTCAGGATCGGGATGGCCAGCCGGGGCTGCAGCTCGACCCGGTCGGCGACCCCGAGCCGGTCCAGCAACGCCAGATAAGACGTGCAGCAACGCAGGAACACGTGCTGACCGTTGTCGACTCGCAGCTCGCCGCGGCTAAACGAGTGGGTCAGACCGCCCAGCTGCGGCCGGGCCTCGAACAACGTGACCTGGCACCCCGCGTCGGCGCAGCACAGCGCCGCGGTGATGCCCGCCAAGCCACCACCGATTACCGCCACCCGCTCGGTCATGCCGGTACCCCCGATAGTGACGACCCCACCGGTGACGATCCCACTAGGGCCCACACGGCGACCTCCGCTTTCCGCCAACCGGACAACGACAACCGCCGGTCGAAGACCAGGCTGGGCTGCGCGACGATGCGGTCGAGCAGCCGCACGTAGATGCCCGACATGGCGGTGCAGCACGCCGCACTGCGCCGATCCAGCAGCGGGATCAGGCGCAGTCCGTGCGCGTACCACTGGTATGCACGCCCAGCGCTGTGCCGGATCAGCTTGGATAGCCCCTCGTTGGTGTCCACCAGGCAACCCTGCTCGTCCAAGGTCAGCTGCACACCGAACCGATCCAGGTCGTGCTGAGGTAGGTAGATACGGCCGTTGCCGAGGTCTTCCCGGATGTCGCGCAGGATGTTGATCTGCTGCAAGGCAATGCCGAGCGCATCGGCGTATTCGGCGGCCCGCGGGTCGGGACGGCTGCCGAACACGGCCAGGCACAGCCGCCCGACCGCCCCGGCCACGCACCGGCAGTACCCGACCAGCTCGTCGAAATCGGTGTAGCGGCGCCCCCGCACGTCCATCTCCACGCCGTCGACCAGCTCTTCGAACGCGTCCAGCGGCAGGGGCGAGCACCGGGCCACCTCGGCGACGGCGATGAGCACCGGATCGGCCCCGTCATGGCCACCGGCATGTCGCAAACCCGCTATCTCGGCACGCAGCTGCGCCAGTGCGGCGAGTTTGTCCGGCGTAGGCAGCTCACCGTCCCCGATGTCGTCGATGCGCCGGGCCAGCGCGTACACCGCGCACAGCGCCGCACGCTTGCGCGGGCGCAGCAGCCGGATGCCGTAGTAGAAGTTCCGGGCCTCCGTTCGCGTGATCGACTCACACCGATCGAAAGCCTCGTCGACGCTGAGAGCGACGCTGGTCATATCACCGGACCTCCCCGCGGGGGTTGGCGTTCGTTGGAGGCGGCGACGCGCCGGGTTGGCCGCTCTTGAAGGGCGACCAACAGGTGACGGAGGACGTCGCGGCGGCGGGGGCGCGGGGGACCGCCGAGGACGTCGCCGCCGGAGCGACGCAATGCGTCCACGGCGGCGCGGCCACCTGCCACGTACCCGGCCACGGCCAGCCGGGCCCACCCGTGCAGCAATCCAAGCAGCGGCGCGCCGGAGTCCAGCAACTCCGCAGCACGATCGATCTCGAAAGCCATCAGCCGGCGCAGCGCCGGTGACGCGACCCTGGCGTCGAGCTCGGCCTCGGTCACGCCGAAGGCGGCGAGATCCTCCTGCGGCAGGTACACCCGGCCGGCTCGACGATCCTCGGCGACGTCTTGCCAGTGCTCGATGAGCTGCAGGGCGGTGCAAACCCGGTCAGAAAGCTCAGTCAGCTCGGTCCGATCGGCCACCCCGAACACACCCAGCACGATCCGGCCGACCGGATCAGCCGACAACATGCAGTACTCCCGCAGCTGGGCATACCTCGCGTACCGGTGCACTCGCTGATCGACCAGGTTGGCCCGTACCAGGCGGTCGAACGGCTCCCGGTCAAGCCCGCGGGCCACCACCGTCGGCACCAGTTGCCGCAGCACCGGGTGC
>DASUVX010000017.1:0-13273 GCA_036378735.1 Pseudonocardiaceae bacterium
ACGCCCTGGCTGCCCGACCGATCCGCCGGGCTTTCAGTCGACTGCCGCGGGTGCGCTCAGCACGTCCCAAGCGTCGGGGGACGGCAGAGGCTTGTCGGGCCGCTGGAGCAGTAGGGCGCCCAGTGCGGCCGCGGTGGCGGCGAACCCCGCCGCGACGACGAATGCGGCGTGGTAGCCGCTGGTGAGGGCGTAGAGCCGGTCGACACCCGCGGCCGTCAGACCTTTCGTGCGAGCGTCGGCGATGCTGGCCAGGACGGCCAGCCCGAGTGCCCCGCCCATCATGAACGAGGTGTTCGTCACACCCGAGGCGAGACCAGCCTCGCTGGGCGCTACCTCGCTCATCGCGGCGAGCAGCACGGGATTGAGCGCCAGGGCCATGCCGAGGCCGAGCAGGATCATGGCCGGCAGCACGTCGACGGCATAGCTGCCTTCGACCGGGGCGCACGCGAACAGCACCAGGCCGGCGGCCACCAGCAACATCCCGGTGACCAGCGGTGCCCTGATGCCAAAGCGCAGCACAATGCGCTCGGACAGGCCGAGCGAGAATGCCCCCATAATCAGATTTCCGGGTAGGAAAGCGAGACCCACCGCAAGCGGCCCGTAGCCGAAAACCAGCTGCAGGTACAGCGCGGACAGGAAGAACCAGCCGAACATGGCCGCGGCCCACAGGACGCCGACCATGTTGGCCGTGATGACGCTGCGCAGGCGGAACAGGCCAAGCGGTACCAGCGGGAATTCCGCGCGCGTCTCGATGCGGAGGAAGATCCCGAGTAGGGCCACGGCGACGACCAGCAGGCCGATCGTCTGAGTCGAGCTCCACCCCGCGTGGTTGCCGTCCATGATGGCGTAGACGGCGATGAGAAGAGCCGCCGTGACGGTGACCGAACCGGCCACGTCGAGCCGCCCGCCGCCGTCCTGACTGGTGCTCGCGGGCAGCAGGACCAGACACAGCACGGTGACCACGACACCGATCGGGATGTTCACCAGGAAGATCCAGTGCCAGTCGAGGGCATTGGTCAACACCCCGCCGAGCAGCACACCGATACTGCCGCCGCCGGCGATGACGAATCCGATGACACCCATCGCTTTGGCGCGTTCGGCCGGCTCGGTGAACAGCGTCATGATCAACGATAGGGCGACCACCGAGACGACCGCGCCACCGAGGCCCTGCACCGCCCGCGCCCCGACCAGCGATGCCGGTGAGCCGGCCAGGCCGCAAGCCAGCGAGGCGCAGGTGAATACCGTCAGGCCGACCAGGAACAGCCGGCGGTGGCCGAACAGATCGCCCATCCGCCCGGCCAGCAGCAGGAACCCGCCGAAGGTCAGCATGTAGATGTTGACTACCCAGGCCAGCGACGTCTCGGAGAACCCGAGGTCTGCGCGGATCGACGGCAGCGCGACGTTGACGATCGTGCCGTCGAGCACGATCATCAAGTCGCCCAGGCACAGCACCAGCAGTGCCAGCCAACGTCTCCGGTCCGCAGTCATGTCCCACATCATGACTGAGGGGTCTGACAGAGGTGACTGATTTACCAGCCCACGGATCAGCTGGTGACGACCGGCCGGAAGCTGCGCTGTAGCCGCTCACGCAACTGCGGCGGCGCCGTTGCCGGCGACCCGGCGTCATAGGGCGGCTGCGGATCGTATTCGAGCATGAGCTGGCTGGCCTGCGCCGCCGCGTCGCCCGCGATGCGTCCGACCAGCGCCAGAGCCATGTCGATGCCGGCTGAGACCCCCGCGGCGGTGACGTACTTGCCGTCGAACACCACCCGCTGGCTGGTCGCCTCGACACCGAACCGGCATAGGTGCTCCCGCGCCAGCCAGTGCGAGGTGGCCCGCCGGCCGGTGAGCAGACCCGCCGCGGCGAGGATGAGCGATCCGGTACCCACCGAGGTGGTCCAGGTGCTGGTGGTGTCAGCGGCATGCAGCCACTCGTGCACTGGCCCGTCGGTCATCTGATCGTTCTGGCCGGGTCCGCCGGGCACCAGCACGATATCCGGGCTGCGCACATCGCTGAGCGCTGCTTCGGCGACCAGCTGGAGCTGCCGTGGTCATTGGTGACCGGACCGGCTTGCTCACCGACGAACACGACCTCAGCCTGGGGCAACATCCTGAGCACTTCGTAGGGCCCGAGCGCGTCCAGCGCGGTGAACCGGTGGTAGAGCAGGATGGCGATCTGCACGTCAGGTCTCCTTTGGTCGACGATCCACCCACACCTGAGGACAACTCTGTGGATAAGCAGGCCACGCTGTGTACTTGGCGCCGGCACCGGATGCGATCCACCGGCAGCCGACCCGGCGCCGCACCAACCGCCGGCGGCGTGCACACCGCACCGCGCGCCGCGAGCTGGGTAAACGGCACGCATCCACACCGCCCACAGCATCTACTACTGCTACTGATTGTCTCTTCTATATAAAGACAAAACCCTTACTACTCGGGCCGTGGATGCAAACCGCATCTACCCGAACCCCGACGCTACGGTTGGGACCATGCAGCTTGGTCTCGTCGGACTCGGCCGGATGGGCGCCAACATGCGCGACCGGCTGCGCGCCGCTGGCATCGATGTCCTCGGCTACTCCCGCACCTCGCCAACCCGTGATGTGACCTCATTGGCCGAGCTGGCCGAGCGGCTGGTGAAACCCCGAGCAGTGTGGATCATGGTGCCGGCTGGGGAAACGACCCGGCAGACCGTGATGCAGCTGGCCGAGCTACTCGCTGAGGGTGATCTGGTCATCGACGGCGGCAATTCGCACTACACCGACGATCAGGCTCACGCGCAGCTGCTCGCAGGTCATGGTGTCGGGTATCTGGACTGCGGGGTTTCTGGCGGGATCTGGGGGGCCCGCAACGGCTACGCGGTGATGGTGGGCGGAGCCGCCGAACACGTGGAGCGGCTGTTGCCGGTGTTCGACGCGCTGCGCCCCGACGGCCCGCGGGAGGAGGGCTTCGTGCACGCCGGCGACGTCGGCGCCGGGCACTTCGCCAAGATGGTGCACAACGGCGTGGAGTACGGCCTGATGCAGGCCTATGCCGAGGGCTACGAGCTGCTGGCGGCCGCCAAGGTGGTCACCGACGTGCCGGCGGTGATCAAAGCGTGGCAGCGCGGCACGGTGGTGCGCTCCTGGCTGTTGGAGCTACTGGTGGCGGCGCTGGCCAACGATCCGCAGTTGACGGCACTGCGCGGGTGGGTGGAGGACTCAGGCGAGGGCCGCTGGACTGTCGAAGAAGCGATCAACCGCGCGGTGCCCGCGCCGGTGATCTCCGCGGCGCTGTTCGCCCGGTTCGCCTCCCGCCAGCCCGACTCCCCGGCGATGCGCGCGGTGGCGGCGCTGCGCCAGCAGTTCGGTGGTCACGCCGTGCAAGCCGCCACTCCCGACTGATGTCCGCCTGATGTACGTCCGCCAGCTTGAGGTGACCGATTTCCGGTCCTGGGACCACGCCGCCTTGGAGCTCGAACCGGGGATCTCGGTGCTGGTCGGCGCCAACGGGCAGGGTAAGACGAACCTGCTCGAAGCGCTGGGCTACCTGTCCACCCTGGGCTCACACCGGGTGGCCACCGACGCGCCACTGGTGCGACACGGGGCCGCGCGGGCCATCGTGCGCACCGCGGTAGTGCACGTCGGCCGGGAGCTGACCGTGGAGCTGGAGATCACTCCGGGACGGCCCAACCGGGCCAGGATCAACCGCTCCCCGGTGCCGCGGCTGCGCGACGTGCTCGGTGTGCTGCGCACCGTGTTGTTCGCTCCCGAGGACCTGGCCCTGGTCCGCGGCGATCCGGCGCAGCGCCGCCGATTCCTCGACGACCTGCTGGTGCTGCGCGCACCGCGGCTGGCCGGTGTGCAAGCCGACTACGACAAGGTGCTGCGCCAACGGGTGGCACTGCTCAAGTCCGCCGGCGCAGCGCGCCGTTCCGGCGGCGGGGCAGCCGACCTGCGAACGCTGGACGTCTGGGACGGCCACCTCGCCCGGCACGGCGCGGAGTTGCTGGGCGCCCGGCTGGACCTCGTCGTCGAGCTGGCCCCCTACGTCGATGCGGCCTACCGTGCGGTGGCCCCCGAGGCGGCCGCGGCCCGTCTCGAATACCGCAGCAGCCTGGGTGCCGCATTGCCCGCTGAGGTGCAAGCTGCGATGCACGAGACCGGTAAAGCGGATGTCGAGGCGCTGGAGGTGGCGATGCTCGCCGAACTGGCCCGGGTGCGCTCCACTGAGCTCGAGCGCGGGGTGTGCCTGGTCGGGCCGCACCGCGACGACCTGGAGCTCAGTCTGGGAAACCTGGCCGCCAAGGGCTACGCCAGCCATGGCGAGTCGTGGTCGTTCGCGCTGGCCCTGCGGCTGGCCAGCTACCAGCTGCTGCGCAGCGGTGGTGCCGAACCGGTGCTGCTGCTCGATGACGTGTTCGCTGAGCTGGACACCCACCGCCGGGCCCGGCTGGCCGAGGTCGCTGCGGCGGCCGAACAGGTCGTGATCAGCGCCGCGGTGCCGGCCGACGTGCCTTCTCAGCTGCGGGGTGCGCGGTTCGACGTGCACGGTGGGCAGGTGCACAGTGCCTGATGCCCCCGATGAGAGACCCCCAGTTGGGGATAACCCTGTGGATAGTGTGGACAAGTCGATGTTCGACGTATCCCCGACTCCAACCCAGACACCGGCTGACCCGCCGCGAGGAGCGGATCTGGCCCGCGCCGCGCTGGAATCCGCGCGTGCCGCCCGGCGCCGATCGAGCGATCAGCGGGCGGTGCCCCGGCGGCGCCGTGGCTGGTCCGGTCCCCGGCCGGATGACCGGGATCCCCAACAGCTGGGTGCGCTGGCCTCGCGGATGGTCGCCGATCGTGGCTGGGGGGACCGGGTGTCGGCCGGTGCGGTGTTCGGGCAGTGGTCCAAGCTGGTGGGTGCCGATGTCGCCGAGCACGCCCAGCCGGTATCGCTGCAGGACGGGGAGCTGCTGGTCCGCGCCAGCTCCACCGCCTGGGCCACCCAGCTGCGGCTGCTCCAGCGGCAACTCATCGCCCGGATTACCGCCGGTGTCGGTCCGGGCGTGGTCACCCGGATCCGGGTACAGGGCCCGGCGGCGCCGAACTGGGTGCACGGCCCCCGCCACGTCCGCGGCCGCGGCCCCCGCGACACCTACGGCTAACCACGTGCTCCGCGTGTCGCGCCCCGCTGCCCCGTGTGTCGCGTCCCCGTGTGCCACGTGTCGCGCTCTCGTGCCCGATTGTTCACCGCAGAGCCACCTGATAGCCCAGCAGGCGCGGCGGTGCGACCTCTCGGCCGTCCGGACCTGGGCTGACGCGAATTAACCGCGCTGTGACGAGATGAGGGGTGTCCCTGACCCGCTTCTGTCAGCGGGGACCAGTAGAATCGTTAGGGACACCTCGGTTCTGTGGTGAGCGCCTCGGCGCCAGGGCGCTACCGCAGTCGTTCCCAGCCGGCCGGTGTCCGCAGCCGACCGCGGCGAGCGCTTGATTGTGCCCTCACGCGGCGGGCTCCGCAGCGCATCACCGTGCATCACCGTGCATCACCAGGGTAAGGAGATACCGAGGACCGTGGCAGCCAAGAAGAACGACTACAGCGCGTCTTCCATCACCGTCCTCGAAGGCCTTGAAGCCGTCCGCAAGCGCCCTGGGATGTACATCGGGTCCACCGGTGAGCGGGGCCTGCACCACCTGGTCTGGGAGGTGGTGGACAACGCCGTCGACGAGGCGATGGCGGGTTACGCGACCAAGGTCGAGGTCACCCTGCTCGCCGATGGTGGGGTCCGCGTATTCGATGATGGCCGCGGCATCCCGGTGGACATGCACCCGGTGGAGCGCCGGCCGGCGGTGGAGGTGGTGCTCACCACGCTGCACTCCGGCGGCAAGTTCGACGGCGCCTCCTATGCCGTCTCCGGTGGCCTGCACGGCGTCGGGGTCAGCGTGGTCAACGCGCTGGCCAGCCGGCTGGACGTGGAGATCAAAAGAGACGGGTATGTCTGGCGGCAGCGTTACGAGGACTCCAAGCCGGCGCACCTGCTGCGCAAGGGCGAGCCGACCCGCAAGACCGGCACGACGCTGACGTTCTGGGCCGATCCGGGGATCTTCGAGACCACCACCTACAACGCCGAGACCGTGGCGCGCCGGCTGCAGGAGATGGCCTTCCTGAACAAGGGCCTGACCATCGTGCTGCGCGACCAGCGCGTCAACGGCAGCAACGAGACCGAAGACGCCGAGGGCCAGACCGCTCAGGTCAAGGAGCGCATCTTCCACTACCCCGGCGGCCTGGAGGATTTCGTCAAGCACATCAACAACTCCAAGGACCCCATCCACCGCAAGGTGATCGGCTTCGAGGCCGGCGGCGACGGCATGCAAGTCGAGGTCGCAATGCAGTGGAACGCGACCTACACCGAGTCGGTCTACACCTTCGCCAACACGATCAATACCCACGAGGGCGGTACCCACGAGGAAGGCTTTCGCTCCGCGCTGACCGGCGTGGTCAACCGCTACGCGCGGGAGAAGAAGCTGCTCAAGGAGAAGGATCCGGCGCTGACCGGTGACGACGTGCGCGAGGGCCTGGCCGCGATCGTGTCGCTCAAGCTCAAGGAGCCACAGTTCGAGGGCCAGACCAAGACCAAGCTGGGTAACACCGAGGCGAAGTCGTTCGTCCAGCGCACCTGTAACGAGTGGCTGATCGACTGGCTGGAGCGTAATCCCACCGAGGCCAAGACGATCATCAACAAGGCGATCTCGTCCTCGCAGGCCCGGATGGCGGCCCGGCGGGCCCGCGAGCTGGTGCGCCGCAAGTCAGCGGGTGATCTGGGCGGGCTGCCCGGCAAGCTGTCCGACTGTCGTTCCACCGACCCGTCGCGCAGCGAGCTGTTCATCGTGGAGGGTGACTCGGCGGGTGGCTCGGCGAAGTCCGGCCGGGACTCGCTGTACCAGGCGATCCTGCCGATCCGCGGGAAGATCATCAACGTGGAGAAGGCACGGCTGGACCGGGTGCTGAAAAACACCGAGGTGCAGTCGTTGATCACCGCACTGGGCACCGGGATTCACGACGAGTTCGACCTGGCCAGGCTGCGCTACCACAAGATCGTGCTGATGGCCGACGCCGATGTGGACGGTCAGCACATCCGCACCCTGTTGCTGACGTTGCTGTTCCGGTTCATGCGCCCGCTGGTCGAGCACGGGCACGTGTTCCTCGCCCAGCCGCCGCTGTACAAGATCAAATGGCCGCGGACGGAACCGCAGTATGCCTACTCCGACCGGGAACGCGACGGCCTGATCGAGGCGGGCATCGCGCAGGGCCGCAAGCTACCCAAGGACGACGCGATCCAGCGCTACAAGGGCTTAGGCGAGATGAGCGCCAGGGAACTGTGGGAGACCACCATGGACCCGGCCAACCGGGTCCTGCTGCAGGTCACCCTGGATGACGCCGCAACAGCCGACGAGCTGTTCAGCGTGCTGATGGGCGAGGACGTGGAGTCGCGCCGGTCGTTCATCACCCGCAACGCCAAGGACGTCCGCTTCCTGGACGTCTAACTCGGTTCGGACACCGTGGCCCTGGTCCCGGTAACCCCGTCACTCTGGCGGAAGCGGCGGTAGCTGTAGATCAGCAGCGCAAGGAGCACGATGCCGGACACGATCAGGCTGGAGCCGGTCGCCACACCACCGAATGGCAGCGCCGGCACCAGGATCCAGGCGATCCCGGCTGCGGCGAGCGCCAGCCCGCACAGCGCCGTCGCGCTGATCCGCCACGTTGAGGCGACGCTCTGCGCGGCGGACCGCATTGCCTGCTTGCGTACCGGCGCGGTCATGCGGCGTGCCCACGGGTACTCGTTGGCCAGCAGCACGAGACCGGCCAGCAGGAGCAGCAGCCCCGGCCCGGGCAGGATGAGCAGCCCGACGCCGGCCACGCACAGTGCCAGCCCCGCGACCGTGACGAGTATCCGGCGCGCCAGCCCGTCTTGCTTCTTGTTCCCATGGTGGTCCTGGGCCACCGCGCGCCCCCATCCGCAAGCGTTGTCACAGCCGCTCAAGCGGCTGCGATGGATGGTTACCCGCGATGCACGGTACTTACCCCTGCGACTGGAGCGGGGGACACCCAAGGGTGCGCGCGTCCGGGCCGGGTGCACGCTGGGTCATCGGTAGACTGGCTTGGTTACGCGGTACATCAGTGCCGCTGAAGGGAACCGAACCTAGTGACGGAGATCACCCTGCCGCCGGACGGAGACCGTGTCGAGCCGGTCGACATCCAGCAGGAGATGCAGCGGTCCTATATCGACTACGCGATGAGCGTGATCGTCGGACGCGCCTTGCCGGACGTTCGGGACGGGCTCAAGCCGGTGCATCGCCGGGTGCTGTACTCGATGTACGACTCGGGCTTCCGCCCGGATCGCGGCTACGTCAAGTGCGCCCGCGTCGTCGGCGACGTGATGGGCAACTACCACCCGCACGGTGACACCGCCATCTACGACACCCTGGTGCGGCTGGCACAGCCGTGGTCGATGCGCTACCCGCTGGTCGACGGGCAGGGCAACTTCGGCTCGCCGGGTAACGACCCCGCAGCCGCCATGAGGTACACCGAGTGCCGGCTCACGCAGCTCGCGATGGAGATGCTGGCCGATATCGACAAGGAGACCGTCGATTTCGAGCCGAACTACGACGGGCGCACCCAGCAACCCGTGGTGCTGCCGTCGCGAATCCCGAACCTGCTGGTCAACGGCAGCTCTGGGATCGCAGTCGGGATGGCGACGAACATCCCGCCGCACAACCTGCGTGAGGTCAGCTCCGGTGTGGTCTACCTGCTGGAACACCCCGACGTCGACGACGACACCCTGCTCGACGCGCTGTGCGAGCGGATCAAGGGGCCGGACTTCCCGACCCGCGGATTGATCGTCGGCACCGACGGCATCACCGACGCCTACCGCACCGGCCGTGGCTCGATCCGGATGCGCGGCGTGGTGGAAGTCGAGGAGGACAGCCGGGGCCGCACCACCCTGGTGATCACCGAACTGCCCTACCAGGTCAACCCGGACAACTTCATCGAGTCCATCGCGGCGCTGTCCCGGGACGGCAAGATCGGTGGAATCGCCGAGATCAACGACGAGTCCAGCGACCGTATCGGCATGCGCATCGTGATCACGCTCAAGCGCGATGCGGTCGCCAAGGTGGTGCTCAACAACCTCTACAAGCACACCCAGCTGCAGCACTCCTTCGGCGTCAACATGCTGGCCATCGTCGAAGGCGTGCCCCGCACCCTGCGGCTGGACCAGGTGATCCGCCATTACGTGCGCCACCAGCTCGACGTCATCGTCCGGCGAACCCGCTACCTGCTGCGCAAGGCCGAGGAACGCGCCCACCTGCTGCGCGGTCTGGTCAAGGCGCTGGACATGCTCGACGAGGTGATCGCGCTGATCCGCCGGTCCCCCACGGTGGACGACGCGCGCACCGGGTTGATGGCGCTGCTGGACGTCGATGAGATCCAGGCGAACTACATCCTGGAAACCCAGCTACGCCGGCTGGCCGCAATGGAACGGCAGAAGGTCATCGACGACCTCGCCGAGCTCGAGCGCGAGATTGCCGACTACCTGGACATCCTGGACAAGCCTGAGCGGCAGCGCACCATCGTCCGCGACGAGCTGACCGAGATCGTCGACAAGCACGGCGACGACCGGCGTACCAGGATCACCGGCTACGACGGTGACGTGTCCACCGAGGACCTGATCGCCATCGAGGACGTCGTCGTGACGATCACCCGCACCGGCTATGCCAAGCGCACCCGCACGGATCTGTACCGGGCGCAGAAGCGCGGTGGCAAGGGCGTGATGGGCGCGGGGCTCAAACAGGACGACATCGTGGCGCACTTCTTCGTCTGCTCCACGCACGACTGGATCCTGTTTTTCACCAACAAGGGCCGGGTGTACCGGGCGAAGGCCTACGAGCTGCCCGAGGCCAACCGCAATGCCCGAGGCCAGCATGTGGCGAACCTGCTCGCGTTCCAGCCCGACGAGCAGATCGCCCAGGTCATGCAGATCAAGGACTACACCGCCGCGCCGTATCTGGTACTTGCCACCCGCGATGGTCTGGTCAAGAAGAGTAAGTTGACCGACTTCGACTCCAACCGCTCCGGTGGGTTGATCGGCATCAACCTGCGCGAGGACGACGAACTGGTCGGCGCGGTGCTGTGTGCCGCCGATGACGACCTGCTGCTGGTCTCGGCCCACGGCCAGTCGATCCGGTTCTCGGCCACCGATGAGGCGCTGCGCCCGATGGGGCGGGCCACCTCGGGCGTGTTCGGGATGCGTTTCAACGACGGTGACGAGCTGCTGTCCATTGCGGTGGTACAGCCTGGGCTGTTCGTGCTGGTCGCCACCGCAGGCGGGTACGCCAAGCGGACGCCGATCGATGACTATCCGGTGCAGGGACGTGGTGGTAAGGGCGTGTTGACCATCCAGGACGACCGCAGGCGTGGCAAGCTCGTCGGGGCGCTCGTCGTCGACATCGATGACGAGCTGTACGCCATCACCTCCAGCGGTGGGGTCATCCGGACCACCGCCAAGGAGGTGCGCAAGGCGGGCCGGCAGACCAAAGGGGTGCGCTTGATGAATCTCGGTGAAGGGGCGAGTCTGGTGGCTGTCGCACGCAACGCCGAAGAGGCCGGTGACCCGGATGCCGGCGGTGCCCCGACGAGAGGTGATTCGTGACCAGGCCCGAGAACGCCGAACAGACGAAGGCTCCCCCAGTTCTCGACGATGAGCCACCCACGGGCGACTCGCCGGCCAACGGCGCGGCAACCTCAGCTCCTCGCCAGCGCCAAGGTTCGGCGCCGGGTGACGCGGATCCCAAGACAGTCGCGCTGCAAGTGGGGGCACCGGAACATGCCCGTGGTGCGGTTCGGGACCAGCCTGATCGACCGGTAGCGGGTCGCGCGTACGGCTTCTCGCCGGGCGTAGGCCCCCCAGTCGTGGACAACGCGACCAGGCGGGTGCCGCCGAGTTCGCTCAGCGGCTCCAGGGACCACAGCGGCGGCACCGATTTCCCACCGTCCTCCGTGCGCGTCGGTGGATACACCCCTCCAGAGCGGGTGGATCCTGCTACGTCGACGGGCCAGTCACGTTCGGTCCGGGTCCCGCGGCAGACGAGCCTGCAGCTACGGCGGCTCGATCCATGGTCGGTGCTCAAGATCTCGCTGGTGCTGTCGTGCTGCGGGTTCCTGGTCTGGTTGGTGGCGGTCGGCGTGCTCTACGGCGTGCTGGCAGGGATGGGCGTGTGGGACCAGATCAACGGCACCTACTCCGATCTCACCTCGGTGAACAACCCTCAGGTGACCGAGTTGGTCAGCGGTGGGCGGGTGTTCGGGGCGGCGTTTGTGATCGGCTTGGTCAACATCGTGCTGATGACGGCGCTGGCCACCGTCGGTTCGTTGGTCTATAACGTCGCCGCGGACTTCGTCGGCGGCATCGAGGTCACCCTGTCCGAACCGGACTGACTCGCGCTCTGTACGCGAGTTGGGACGTGTTTAGACGGTGCGGTAACCTCGCCGGGTCGTGCGGGGGCCTATAGCTCAGTCGGTTAGAGCGCATCCCTGATAAGGATGAGGTCGCTGGTTCAAGTCCAGCTAGGCCCACGGGAAATCAACCATCGTGACTAGGAGGCGATCCGTGGTGAAGAAGATGGTCATGCTGTTGCTCGTCGGTCTCGTTGCATTGATTCTCGTCCAGCGTCAGCGTTCAGCCAAGGCGGAGGCCGACCTCTGGCGCGAGGCCACCACACCGGGAATCTGAGTCGCCGCTGGGCATCCGACGCGCCTGGGAACCGGGGACGTAGCTCAACTGGTAGAGCACCGCCTTTGCACGGCGGGGGTTGAGGGTTCGAGTCCCTTCGTCTCCACGAAGTCGGCTATGCACATAAGCCCAGGTCGCGATAGGCCTCATGATCTTTTAGTCTCCTCCGTGCCGCTTGGCTGGCTACTCTGAGGGAGCGAAAAGGGAGCGGGGTCGTCGAACGCCTCCCTGACGCGCTGTCCGTAGTCGTCGGGCGTATAGGTGTAGCGGTTCAGGGTGGTCGACGCTTGCTCGTGCCCCATGACTCGCTGCACCACATTCACCGGCACACCGTCTGACACTAGCCAGGTGGCGTAGGAATGCCGGAGGTCGTGGTACCGCAGGCCTCCTTCCGCATGCTTGGCGATGTACTCGATCGCTTCCCGCTCCGTGGCGAATGTCCGGTGCTGCCGTGCTCCGGATTGGCCAACCCAGCTGGCGCGCCATGCATCGCCGACTGCCGCGACCTCTCCTAGCAGCCCGGCCCGGACGAGCGCCGGTCGCCAGACCTGGCGACGGAAGTTCGACCGTCGTAGTGGCGTGCCGTTGCGGGTAGGGAAGACGAGCGACCCGGGAACCGGCGTAGCGTCCCCCACGGTCAGTTCTCTGTGCCTTTCAAGTTCTTGTACGAGGAAGTCCGGGATTGGGATGGTGCGGACACCTGCGCGAGACTTCGGGTAAGGCCGCACGGTCACCTCCTTGGCTGTCTCGATAGCGACCTGACCGACCTGAAGCTGCCGGCGAGTGAGGTCCACGGCCCCCACGGAAGACCGGCGGCCTCACCCCAGCGCAGTCCAGCTCCGCCCCCGATCGCCACGATGGCCCGATGGTCCAAGGGAGCAGTTGCAAGCAGCTTCCCAAGGAAGGCCTCACGGCTGATCGTTGCGGTGAGTGGGCGAGCTTGGTAAGTGCTAGGCGCTGTCACACCCTCAGTTGGATCAACCGCGATAAGGCGGGCTCGCATCGCGGACCGGAGGATGGTCCGCAGGGTGCCGAAGCACTTGCCGACTGTTGCGGGTGCGAGTGTCTTGCTAAGCCCGGTGACCCACTCCTGCACGGATAGGTGGTCGATACCGCCGATGGGCCAATCGCCCCACTTGGGGAGCAGATGGTTACGCATAATGGATGTGGTGCGCTCAGTGGTCCTGGCCGTGAGGTTGCGGCTACCTACCCAGCGCTCAGCGTAGACGCGGAAGCGTAGTTTCCCCGCGTTAGGGGACACGTATGTCCCTCGGTGCATTGCGGTTTCAATTTCGGCCAGGAATGCATTCGCTTCGCGTTTTGTAGGGAACGACTTCGAGAGCTGATTGCCGGTGGGATCTCGCCAGCGCGCTCGATACGTTCCGCCTGGTGCCTTGGTGACATGACTCATATCGCTCAGTTGTCCTCCGGGCCTACGGTAGAAAGGTTGTCAAGCCAGATATGAAAGCGAGTCTTCGGTACGACCCACCGGCCCCCGAGCTTGAGTGCCGGGATCGT
>DASUVX010000018.1:0-11298 GCA_036378735.1 Pseudonocardiaceae bacterium
CCGATCCAGCCGGTGCTTGGCCATCTTGAACTCGGGAATGCCGTAGCGCAGCAACCCGCCGATCCGGTCCGCCCGCTCGTAGACCACCACGTCGTGCCCGACCCGGGTCAGCTGCTGGGCCGCGGCCAGCCCGGCCGGGCCGGACCCGACCACCGCGACCTTCTTGCCGGTGCGCACGTCGGGCGTGACCGGATGCACCCAGCCCTCTTCCCAGGCACGGTCGATGATCTCGACCTCGACCTGCTTGATGGTCACCGGGTCATCGTTAATGGACAGCACGCAGGCTGGCTCGCAGGGCGCGGGGCACAGCGTCCCGGTGAACTCGGGGAAATTGTTGGTCGCGTGCAACCGCTCGATGGCATCGGCCCAGTTCTGGCGCCACACCAGGTCGTTCCATTCCGGGATCAGGTTGCCCAGCGGGCAACCCAGATGGCAGAACGGGATCCCGCAGCTCATGCACCGGCCGGCTTGCGCCTCCACCGCGCCGCGGTCCATCTCCTCATAAACCTCACGCCAGTCCCGTAACCGCAGCTCAACCGGCCGCCGCGGCGGGTTCTGCCGCGAAGTGCGCATGAAACCTTTCGGATCAGCCATGGGCGGCTTCCATAATCGCCTCGTTGACGTCCCGTCCGTCGCGCTGCGCCGCCGCCTGGGCGGCCAGCACCCGCTTGAAATCCTTGGGCATGACCTTGCCGAACCGGTCCACCGCGGCGTCCCAGTCAGCCAGTAGCGCGTGCGCGACCGCAGATCCCGTTTCGGCGTGGTGTCGCGCCACCACGTCGGCCAGGAACGCTCGGTCCTCGTCGGTCAGCGGGTCCAGGTCGACCATCTCCTGGTTAATCCGGTGCTGGCTAGTCGCTGCCATATCCAGCACGTAGGCGATCCCGCCGGACATCCCGGCCGCGAAGTTGCGCCCGATCGTCCCGAGCACCACCACCCGGCCGCCGGTCATGTACTCGCAGCCGTGGTCACCGACGCCCTCGACGACGGCCAGCGCGCCCGAATTTCGCACGCAGAACCGTTCCCCGACGATCCCGCGCAGGAACAGCTCCCCGCCGGTCGCACCGTAGAGAATCACGTTGCCGGCGATGATGTTGTGCTCCGCGACGAACTGGGCGTCGTGGTGCGGCCGCACGGTGATCCGCCCGCCGGACAGCCCCTTGCCGACGTAGTCGTTGGCGTCGCCGATCAGCCGCAGGGTGATGCCCTGCGGCAGGAAGGCGCCGAAGGATTGGCCGGCCGAACCGGTCAGGGTGATGTCGATGGTGTTATCCGGTAGCCCTTCGCCGCCCCAGCGCCGGGTCAGCTCAAACCCCAGCATGGTGCCCACCGTGCGGTTGACGTTGCGCACCGGCAAATCCAGGCGGACCGGTGAGCCATCGTCCAGCGACCCTTCGGCCAGCGCGATGAGCGTGTTGTCCAGTGCCTTGTCCAGCCCGTGGTCCTGCTCCCTGATCCGGTGCCGGGGAACCTCGGAGTCTGCGATGGACGGCACGTGCAGGATCGGTGACAAGTCCAGCCCGGCAGCCTTCCAGTGGTCGATCGCCGGGCGGGTATCCAGCATCTCGGTATGGCCGACGGCGTCTTCCAGGCTGCGGAACCCCAGCGCGGCCAGGTACTCGCGCACCTCCTGGGCGATGAACTCGAAGAAGTTGACGACGAACTCGGCCTTGCCGGTGAACTTCGCCCGCAGCGTCGGGTTCTGGGTGGCCACCCCCACCGGGCAGGTGTCCAGGTGGCAGACCCGCATCATGATGCAGCCCGAGACCACCAGGGGCGCGGTGGCGAAGCCGTACTCCTCGGCGCCGAGCAGGGCGGCGATCAAGACGTCGCGGCCGGTCTTGAGCTGGCCGTCGGTCTGCACCACGATCCGGTCGCGCAGCTTGTTGGCGATCAGCGTCTGCTGGGTCTCGGCCAGCCCCAGCTCCCACGGCGTGCCGGCATGCTTGATCGACGACAGCGGCGAGGCCCCGGTGCCGCCGTCATGACCGGAGATGAGCACCACGTCGGAGTACGCCTTGGCCACCCCGGCGGCCACCGTGCCGACCCCGACCTCACTGACCAGCTTGACGTGCACCCGGGCTCGAGGGTTGGCGTTCTTAAGATCATGGATCAGCTGCTTGATGTCTTCGATCGAGTAGATGTCGTGGTGCGGTGGCGGTGAGATCAGCCCCACCCCCGGCGTGGAGTACCGGGTCTTGGCGATCCACGGGTACACCTTGGTGCCGGGCAGCTGGCCGCCCTCGCCGGGCTTGGCGCCCTGCGAGATCTTGATCTGCAGGTCGTCGGCGTTGACCAGGT
Source organism: Pseudonocardiaceae bacterium (assembly GCA_036378735.1). Lineage (GTDB taxonomy): Bacteria > Actinomycetota > Actinomycetes > Mycobacteriales > Pseudonocardiaceae. Next base: position 2,302 of record DASUVX010000018.1, read on the forward strand.
ACTCGCTGGTCACCCCGAACCGCCCGGAGGCCACCTGCTTGATCGCTGAGCGGCGCAGGTCGCCGTTGGGGTCGGGGGTGTAGCGGTCGGCGTCCTCGCCGCCCTCCCCGGTGTTGGACTTGCCGCCCAGCCGGTTCATCGCGATGGCCAGCACCTCGTGCATCTCCTTGGAGATGGATCCATAAGAGATGGCCCCGGTGGCGAACCGTTTGACGATCGATGAAACCGGCTCGACCTCGTCGATGGGCACGGGCTCGCGGACGCCCTCGCGGAAGGCGAACAGCCCGCGCAGGGTCATCAGCCGCTGCGACTGGTCATCAACCAGCCGGGTGTACTCCTTGAAGATGTCGTAGCGGCCGGTCCGGGTGGAGTGCTGCAGCTTGAACACCGTGGCGGGGGAGAACACGTGCGCCTCGCCCTCGCGGCGCCACTGGTAATCCCCGCCGATGGCCAGCTCCCGGTGCGGGGCGTGCACCCCGTCGCGCGGGAAGGCGCGGCCGTGCCAGCGCGCCACCTCTTCGGCCAGGACGTCGAACCCGACCCCACCGAGCCGGGAGGTGGTACCGGTGAAGCAGGAGTCGATGACCTCCGGTCCCAGCCCGATCGCCTCGAAGATCTGCGCGCCGGTGTAGGAGGCCACCGTGGACACGCCCATCTTGGACATGGTCTTGCGCACACCCTTGCCCAGCGCCTTGATCAGGTTACGGGTGGCGCTCTTGCCGTCGATGTCGCCCAGCAGGCCCCGCTCGGCGAGGTCCCGCACGGTGGCCATCGCCAGGTAGGGGTTGACGGCGGCGGCACCGTAGCCGATCAGCAGCGCGATGTGGTGGACCTCGCGGGCGTCGGCCGCTTCGACGATCAGCCCCACCTGGGTGCGGGTCTTCTCCCGCACCAGATGGTGGTGTACCGCGCCGGTGAGCAGCAGCGACGGGATCGACGCGTGATCTGTGTCGACGCCCCGGCCGGACAGCACGATCAGTCGTGCACCCTCGCGGACCGCGGTGGAGACCTCAGCACGGATCTCATCCAGCCGGCCGACCAGCGCCGGGCCGCCACCGTGGACGTCATAGAGGCCCTTGACGGTATGGGCCTGGTATTCCGGCCACTCGTCGTCATCGTTGACGTGCACGATCTTGGTGAGCTCGTCGTTGTCCAGCACCGGGAACGGCAGCACGATCCGCCGGCAGGAGTCCGCGCCGGCGGCCAGCAGGTTGGGCTGAGCACCGAGCTGCGCCTGCAGCGAGGTCACCAGCTCTTCCCGGATCGCGTCCAGCGGGGGGTTGGTGACCTGCGCGAACTGCTGGGTGAAGTAGTCGAACAGCGGGCGGGGTTGCTCGGAGAAGGGCGCCAGCGGGGCGTCGTTTCCCATCGACCCGATGGGTTCGCCGCCGGTCAGCGCCATCGGTCCGAGCAGGACCGCCAGCTCTTCCTGGGTGTACCCCAAACTCTGCTGGCGGCGTACCAGCGAGGCGTGGGTGAAGACCTCACGCTCGCGCTCGGGCAGGTTCTCCAGCGGTACCAGGCCACCGGCGACCCAGTCGGCGTAGGGGTGCTCGGCGGCGAGCTGGCCCTTGATCTCCTCGTCGCTGACGATCCGGCCGGTCGCGGTGTCGGCGAGGAACATCCGCCCCGGCTCCAGCCGCCCCTTGCGCACCACGGTGGCGGGATCGATCTCCAGCACGCCGACCTCGCTGGCCAGCACGACCAGCCCGTCCTCGGTGACCCAGTAACGGGCCGGGCGCAGGCCGTTGCGGTCCAGCACGGCGCCGATCAGGGTGCCGTCGGTGAACGCGATCAGCGCGGGTCCGTCCCACGGTTCCATTAGCGTGGAGTGGAATTCGTAGAACGCCCGGCGGGCCGGGTCCATCTCGGTGTGGTTCTCCCAGGCCTCCGGGATCATCATCAGCACCGCGTGCGGCAGCGGGTGGCCGCCCAGGTGCAGCAGTTCGAGCACCTCGTCGAATGTCGCCGAGTCGCTGGCGTCCGGGGTGATGATCGGGTAGATCCGTTCCAGGTCGCCCGGAATGAGGTCGGTGGCGAGCTTGCTCTCCCGGGCGCGCATCCAGTTCCGGTTGCCGCGCAGGGTGTTGATCTCACCGTTGTGCGAGACGTAGCGGTACGGGTGGGCCAGCGGCCACGAGGGGAAGGTGTTGGTGGAGAACCGGGAGTGCACCAGCGCCAGCGAGCTGGTGACCCGCTCGTCGGACAGGTCGGGGTAGAAACCCACCAGCTGTTCTTCGGTGAGCATTCCCTTGTAGACGATGGTGCGCCCGGACAGGCTTGGGAAGTAGACGTCAAGGTCGTGTTCGGTGCGCTTGCGCACGCAGTACACCAGCCGCTCCAGCTCGAGCCCGGCCTGGCCGTCTTGCCCGGCGAGGAACAGCTGGCGCAACCGGGGCATCGCCGACCGGGCGGTCGGCCCCACTCCTTCGGGGTTGACCGGGAGCTCACGCCAGCCCAGCACGCGCATGCCTTCTTCGGCGGCGATGGCCTCGATGCCCGCCATGACCTCGGAGTAACCGTCACAGGGCAGGAACGCGATGCCGACCGCGTATTGACCTGCCGCGGGCAGCTCGAAGTCGACGACTTGGCGGAAGAAGTCGTCAGGCACCTGGAGCAGGATCCCGGCGCCGTCCCCGGTGTCGGGTTCGCCGCCGCGGGCCCCCCGGTGCTCCAGGTTGCGCAACGCAGTCAGAGCGTTGCGCACGATGGTGTGATCCCGGCGCCCAGCGAGGTCCGCCACGAAGGCGACTCCGCAGGCGTCATGTTCGTAGGCAGGGTCATAAAGGCCCTGCTGGCGGGGGCGCGACCCTGCTGGCAGCTGGTTAGCGCTCACGAGCACCTCCCGTCGTCTCGATTACTCACTCGATACACGCATCGGGACGACGTGCACCCATCCGCGGTAATCCGCAGGTTACCTCAGCGGGTTACCGAGTCGTTATCTCTTCGGGCGCGGCTCCCCGGCGACGCGGAGTGCGGTCCACGCCGGATCCCTCCCCGGGGTATGAGAAAGCCGTCCCTGGCATCTTGAGCTGCTGGGTTGCCATGATACCCGGAGGGGGTGCAGGTTCGGGATTGGTGCGCGGCGTGAATTGGCGTGAATGCGCGTGCCACTGGGGTAATCGGACATTCGCTTAGCGATGATTAGGAGGAGGTAGGCCCCCACGATGGATGCGCAGGCGTTGTGCGCCCGGATCCGGACGGATCTCACCGACGTCGAGGAGCGCATCAAGGCCAACTCGTGGCTGGCGGAGCTGGAGGCCGGGCGGCTGTCCATCGGAGCGCTGCGGGCCTTCGCGGGAGAGCAACTCCACATCATCCCTAGTGATCTGCGCAGCTTCGAGATGCTCGCGCAACGGTTCGGCACGGATCCAGCCCACAGCTACCTGACCGGCATGGTCGCGGCGGAGCGAGCCGCGCTCGGCGCGCTGGAAGCCTTCGCCACCGCGGCCGGGTTAGACAGTGCGGCACAGCGCGGCTACGAGCCGGTGCCGGGCTGCCAGGTGTACCCGTCTTACCTGGCACGCCTCGGCCGCGACGGCACACCGGCACAGATCGCAGCTGCCTTCCTGGTGAACCTGGACGCCTGGGGCAGCTGCTGCGCGCGGATGGCTGATGCCCTGCCCGTCAATTACCAGCTGAGCCAGCAGGACTGCGCGTTCTTCGCGCACTTCGCCGGCCCGGCGACCGAGCTGGAGCAGGCCAGCCTGGAGGTCATCGATGCCGGGTTGGCCCACGGCGCCGACCCAGCCGGCATCGCCCGGGCAGCCCGCCTGCTGCAGGCCTACGAGTTGCTCTTCTGGGACAGCCTGCCGCGCTGAGCCCGTGAGGTGCGCAAGCATCCCTGAGGCCACCGCGGCGGGAACGGATCGCCCGTCCGGGTGCACAATCATCCCCGACTGGGGTATACGCCGGGCCGGAAAGGACGAGTGATCGGATGGATGACCGTCGGTTGCTGTTAGTGCACGCGCATCCCGACGATGAGTCGATCATGACCGGCGCGACGATGATCAGTTATGCCCGGCAGGGTGCCACCGTGGTGCTGGTGACGTGTACCCGCGGCGAGGTCGGCCAGATCGTCGCGCCCGACCTGGCCGGTTTACGCGACGCCGACCCCGATGGTCTCGGGCGGCACCGGGAGGGCGAGCTGGCCGAGGCGCTGGAGGTGCTGGGCACCGCGCGGCATCACTGGCTGGGTGGCCGTCGTCGCTGGCGCGACAGCGGCGTCCCGGCCGACGATCACCCTGGCGCCTTCGCCGCCGCCGACCCCGACGAGGCGGTCCGGGCGATGGTCGAGATCCTGCGCGCCGAGCGCCCGCAGGTGGTGATCACTTACGACACCGGCGGCGGGTACGGGCATCCCGACCACATCCAGGCCAATCGGGTGACGATGGCCGCGCTGGATCCCGCCGCCGACTCTGCTTACGCTCCGGAGTTGGGTGCGCCGTGGCAGGTGACGAAGGTCTACTGGATGACCCTGGCCCGCTCCATGATCCAGGGCGCGGTGAACGCCGGGTTGCTGGCCTCGTCGGAGGGCATCCCGATTCCCTACTCGTCGCCCGACGAGGAGATCACCGCGGTGGTGGACGGGCGCGAGCACCTGAGCACCAAGGCGGCCGCGCTGCGCGCCTACCGCAGCCAGATCGATCTGGGCAAAGGGCTTTTCGCCGCACTGGTCATGATGCCTGAGTTCGCGGTGGAGCACTACGTGCTGGTCCGCGGTGAGCGCGGTCCTGGCTCGGGGCCGCACAACTGGGAAAACGATCTGTTCGCCGGCGTGGGAGTCGCCGGGTGAGCCCGCCGCCGGGCATCCGCGACGCGCTGCGACGCTTCCGGCGCCGCCGCGTCAGGCGCTGGGGCACCCAGCGGGCCACCGTCGCCGTCACGGTTGTTGCCGCACGCGGCGGCCCGGCAGTGCTGCTGACCCGGCGCGTTGACGCCCTGAGCACCTGCGCTGGGCAACTCGCGCTGCCGGGTCAGTGGGTCGGTCGCTGGGAGTCGGCAGCCGCGGCGGCCCGTCGCCAACTCGCCGACGACTTCGAGATCCACCTGCCGCCGGAGTCGGTGCTCGGGCTGCTCGATGACTACCTCGATGACTGTCCCGGCGCCGGCAGGCAGGTGATCACCCCGGTAGTGCTGTGGGCCGGCGACCATGCTGAGACGGCCGGCGTCATCGCTGTTCGATTCGCCGATCTCGACGTGGAGCCGATGTTCGTGTCGAGCGCCGAATCTGACCGCCCGGTGATCCGGTTACCACTGCACGGTGAGTGGTTGCACGCTCCCGCGGCGGCCGTGCTGCACCAGTTCCGCGAGGTGGTGCTGCACCGGCGGCCCACCCGCGTCGCGCACCTCGGTCCCGCATCAGGGCGCGATAGCGTAGTGGGGTGCGGCTGGCGACCTGGAATGTGAATTCGGTGCGGTCACGGCTGCCTCGCCTGCTGCCGTGGCTGGATGCTCGGGCACCGGACGTGGTGTGCCTGCAAGAGACCAAGCTGCCGGCGGACGCCTTCGACGAGCTGGTTGCGCCCGCGCTGACCGAGCGCGGGTACGCGGTGGCCCACCACGGCGACGGCCGGTGGAACGGGGTCGCGATCGCCTCCCGGGTCGGCCTGGCCGATGTCGTCCCGGGATTGCTCGACGAACCTGCCAATCCCGTTGGACCCAGCCCCGAGGTCGAGGCCCGCGCGGTCAGCGCGACCTGCGCAGGGCTACGGGTCAGCTCGGTGTACGTGCCCAACGGCCGCAGCCCCGACGACCCGCACTACCGCTACAAGCTGGACTGGCTGGCTGCGCTGCGGGCCACCGTCGCTGCCGGGGATCCGGCATCGACCGTGATCTGTGGCGACATGAACGTCGCGCCGACCGACGCCGACGTGTACAACCCGGCCGCGTACGCCACGTCCACCCATGTCACACCCCCGGAACGCGACGCGCTGCGCGGGCTGGGCCTGCACGACCTGGTACGGGAACGGTGGCCCGGCGAGCGGATCTTCACCTACTGGGATTACCGCGCCGGCATGTTCCACCAGGACCTGGGGATGCGCATCGACCTGGTGCTCGCCGGTGACGACGTGGCCCCCCGGACCTGCGCCGCCTGGGTGGACCGCCAGGCCCGCAAAGGTAGCTCGCCCAGCGACCACGCGCCGGTCATCGTCGACCTCGACGATGCCCCCGACGGTGACTGCGGACCGGTCGTCCCACCGCCTTCAGCGCCCCGCCGCACGGCCCAGCGCCCATGATTGCCGAAAGTGAGCGCCCGCTGTGCAGTTTCGCACTGCTGAGGCTCACTTTCAGCGATCATGGAATTGTCGTGGGAAAGCTCACTTTTTGCTGTCGCCGTCGCTGTCGCCGTCGCCGTCGCGCTCGGCGAAGACCCGGCTACGGAGGAAGTCATCCGGGGTCAGCGTGATGAGCTGGTCCTTACCCACTGATTCGTCGGTCTCCATCAGCCGGCTTGCGTGCCGCAGCCGGGCCCGCTCGATAGCATTGCGCACGCTGCGAGCATTGGCGAACCGCGGTTGGTCCTTGCGGCGCTTCAGGTAGTCGCGGAAGGTCTTCTCCGCCTCTTCGCTGAAGCGGTAACCTTCATCCCGCATCATGAGCTTGCCGATGTCATTCAATTCGTCAAGCGTATAATCCGGAAAATCGATATGGTGCGCGATCCGGGAACTCATTCCGGGGTTGGCCGCGAAGAAGGAATCCATCTTGTCCTTGTAGCCGGCCAGGATCACCACGAGATCCTCCCGCTGGTTCTCCATCACCTGCAACAAGATCTCAATGGACTCCTGCCCGTAGTCTCGTTCATTGTCCTCGCGGTACAGGTAATAGGCCTCGTCGATGAACAGCACGCCGCCCATCGCCCGCTTGAGGACCTCCTTGGTCTTGGGCGCGGTGTGACCGACGTACTGACCGACCAGGTCGTCACGGGTCACCGAGACCAGATGACCGCGGCGCAGGTAGCCCAACCGGTGCAACATGTCGGACATTCGCACGGCAACCGTGGTCTTGCCGGTACCCGGGCTGCCGGTGAAATTCATGTGCAGGTTAGGCCTGGAAGTGGACAAGCCGAACCGGGCGCGAGCGCGGTCGACGAGCAGGAGCGCGGCAACCTCCTGGATCCTCTTCTTGACCGGGGCCAGACCGACCAGGTCCTCGTCCAAGGCCTTGAAGACGTCATCGATACCGGTCTCGGCGCGGTCCTTGGAGAGGTCGACCTGGGCGTCCGGCGGTAGTGTCTCTTCTCCGTTGTCGTTGTCGGGTTCTTCGGGTGTTGCCGACCCGGCCGAATTACGGCCGGGTCGGGACATCCCGAAACCGACGCGAGAAGCGGGTATCTCGCTACCGGGTAGGCGGTCGGGAGGTGTCATTTCTGCCCGTTGTACCGTTCGCCGTGCGGCTTCTCAGCCACGTAAGGGTGCAGGGTGTAGCGGATGGTGCGGTCATGCCATTCCTGGCGATCCAACCGGAAGCCAGGTTCCTCCGATGGCCGCGCCACGATAAACGACAGCGCGGTGGTCTGCTTGCCGTAGCTCGCATCGTAGGCATTGAGCTTGATGTAGTGCTCCGGTTTCGCCTTGCGACACTCGTTGACCTCAGCGAGCACGCCAGCGGCGTCTTCCAGGTCGAACATCGGCAGTCCCCACATCTCCCAGTAGACGTTGCGGGGATGCGGGTCATCGGTGAATTCCACCGAGCATGCCCATCCGTTGTCCAGGGCGTACTGGATCTGTTTGCGGATCTCGTCGTCGGTTAGCTCGGGGAGATAGGAAAAGGTCCCCTGAGTAATATGCATCGTCGGCTCCCCAATCAGCTCTTGGTCGGCGTCTCGACCACGTCAGGCGTGTCGGTCGACTCGTAGTTGAATGTGATGTCACCCCAGGTCTCCAGCGCGACGTCCAGCTCGCGGCTCTTCTTGGCAGCCGCCTTGAGGATGTCGTCGCCCTCCTTGTGGTAGTCGCGCCCCTCATTGCGAGCCTTGATCATCGCCTCGATGGCAACCCGGTTGGCGGTCGCGCCCGCGGCGATGCCCATCGGGTGGCCGATCGTGCCACCGCCGAACTGCAGCACCACGTCCTCGCCGAGGTAGTACAGCAGGTCGTGCGCTTGACCGGCGTGGATACCTCCCGATGCCACCGGCATCACGCCCGGCATCGATCCCCAGTCCTGGTCGAAGTAGATACCCTGCTGGGGGTTTGCCTTCACCTTGAGCAGCCGGAGGGTGTCGTAGTAGCCACGGATCATGTTCGGGTCGCCCTCCAGCTTGCCGACCACGGTGCCGGAGTGGATGTGGTCCACCCCCGCCAGCCGCATCCACTTGGCGAGCACCCGGAAGTTCACCCCATGGTTCTTCTGCCGGGCGTAGGTGGCGTACCCGGCGCGGTGCAGGTGCAGGATCATGCTGTTGGCCCGTGCCCACTTGGCCATCGACTGGATCGCGGTGAAGCCAATGGTCAGGTCGATCATGATGATGACGCTGCCGACCTCCTTGGCGAATGCCGCCCGCTCGTACATGTCCTCCATGGTGGCCGCGGTGACATTGAGGTAGTGGCCCTTGATCTCGCCGGTGGCCTCTATTGCGCGGTTGACGCCCTCCATGGAGTACAGGTACCGGTCGCGCCAGCGCATGAAGGGCTGGGAGTTGATGTTCTCGTCGTCCTTGGTGAAGTCCAGGCCGCCGCGGAGCGCCTCGTAGACGACCCGGCCGTAGTTACGGGCGGACAGGCCCAGCTTGGGCTTGGTGGTCGCGCCGAGCAGCGGGCGGCCGTACTTGTTCAGATGCTCGCGCTCCATGATGATCCCGTGTGCGGGACCCTGGAAGGTCTTGATGTAATGCAGGGGGATCCGCATGTCCTCCAGCCGCAACGCCTTGAGCGCCTTGAACCCGAAGACGTTGCCGATGATCGACGACGTCATGTTGGCGATCGACCCTTCCTCGAACAGGTCAATCGCGTAGGCGATGTAGGCGATGTACTGGTTCTCCGAGTTCGGGACCTTGTC
>DASUVX010000019.1:0-2681 GCA_036378735.1 Pseudonocardiaceae bacterium
TAGGTCGTCGAAACCCTGCGGCCGCAGCCGGCACCGTCTCCCGGCTGCGGCCACTTGCCGTGCGCGCCGGGCGAATTGGCAACCTCGTGAACCTCGCCGTTCATTTCGGCGTAACATTACCCGAAGTGCGGACCCTATCTACGCAACTCATTTGGCTTTGTTGCGTTGTCTGATTGCAGTCGCCCTGAGTGGCTTGCTGTCTGGGGGCTCAAACTGCCTGAGCGAGTTCGTCAAAGGCAGTCGCGACACGAAGCGTCGGTGGAGCATCGGCGGCATCCCCAGGTCGAGTTCCGACGCCAACCGCAGCACCAGCCTACGGAGCTGCGGTGCTGTCGAGCGGCTCGGGCTGTGGCCTCGCGGCCGGATCCACCGTCGTTTCACCAGGCCTCGGTTCCACCGCAACAACGTCTCTGGACTGACGAGCCGATGTAGTGGGCAGGCCTTGGACAGCAGCGGCGTCAACGCCGCGAACAGCGCCCGGCCTGCCCAGGGCAGACATGGTCTGTTCACCTGGCGCGGAGCACGCGACTTCATGGCGGAGCACCAGGTCTCCGCTTTTTCGATCGTGAACTACGAGCAGGCCAGCTGGGCCGGAAAAACCGACCAGGTCGCGATCCCCCGATGACGACCACTTCGCCGTTCATGCCTTCCTGGCGTGCCGCACCACGCCAGACCGTCAAGCAGTTGCGACTAGACACCCGGCGGTCCTACGACCACTTCGCTTGGTGCCAAGGGCGCCGTCGGATGTACTCGCACATCGCACACCGCCGCCATCTCACCCCATTGTCAGGGCCGCCACCGTCGGGAGTTAGTTGGCGAGCTTCATCAACGGATGGGTCGCGTCACGGCGCGCCGCAGACAGGTTCGGCTAGGTCACGTGCCCGACGCCCAACCAGAGATGCTGAGACAGCTCTTCCAACCCGCGACGACCAAGTTCCGAGCGGGTAAACGGATCTGCCAGCAAACTCTCAAAGCGAAGAGATCATCCACGCCAACCGCTCGTCGGTGCCGCGCTGGCTTCCGATAAGCGCAACTTATCGGAAGTTAGGGGAGCGGTCGGTCACTCGAGACCCAACGGCAAGGCGGGTCAGCCCTCTCTGTCAACCTGGGTTGAGGCACCCGCCCCCTGATATTTAGTGACCCGAGGGCGGGGATGGAGACTCCCTGACATGACGACGATGGTGACCAGGCTCGACCGGGCGCCCGGGATCGAAGATCCTGGGCGGGTGCCTGACGCTGGAGGTCAACGTCCCGATCCGGAGGTGCCGGAGCGGGCTCGGCGGCGGACGTTTACCGCGCAGTACAAGCTGGAGATTCTCGCGTCGTATGACGCGGCCGCCGAGGGTGAGAAGGGTGCGTTGCTGCGCCGGGAGGGGCTGTATTCCAGTCACATCGTGGAGTGGCGCCGGGCCCGTGATGCGGGCGCGTTGGCCGGGCTGGCGGCGCCGCGGGGTCGGCCGCGGCGGGATGCGCGTGATGACCGCATCGCCCGGTTGGAGCGGGAAAAGCGCGAGCTGGAGCAGGAGCTGGCTAAGGCCCGCTTCGTGGTGGACGTGCAGGCAAAACTGCACGCGCTCTTGGAGACGATCTCCGAGAGCGAGGCACCCGAGCCCGAGTCGACGCCGTGACCGACGCCGCGGTTACCGAACTGGCCCCGACCATCGGCGTGCGGGCAGCATGCCGCGTCGTGGGTGGCGCGCAGGCCGGCTACTACCGGCGCCACCGGATCAGTCCCGCTTCGCCGCGGCCGAGCCCGATCCCACAGCATGACCGGTCCCAGCCCCGCGCCCTCACCGAGCACGAGCAGCACACGATCCTTGATCTGCTGCATTCGCCGCGGTTTGTCGACGTGGCACCGGCCGAGGTGTGGGCCACGCTGCTGGATGAGGGCGTCTACCTCGGGTCGATCTCGACGTTCTACCGGCTGCTGCGCCAAGCCGGCGAAACCCGGGAACGCCGCCGCCAAGCCACCCATCCAGCCAGCGTGAAACCCGAGCTGGTGGCGACCACGCCGAACCAGGTGTGGTCGTGGGATATCACCAAGCTGCGCGGGCCGGCGAAATGGACCTACTACCACCTATACGTGATCTTGGACATCTACTCCCGGTATGTGGTCGGCTGGATGGTCGCGCACCGGGAATCGGCAGCGCTGGCCGAAGTGCTGATCCGCCAAACCTGCGCCAAGCAGGGCATCGGCCGTGATCAGTTGGCCATCCACGCTGACCGGGGCAGCTCGATGACCTCCAAACCCGTCGCGTTCCTACTCGCTGACCTGGGCATCACCCAGTCCCACAGCCGCCCGCACGTCTCCGACGACAACCCGTTTAGCGAAGCCCAGTTCAAGACGATGAAATACCGCCCCGATTTCCCCGGCCGCTTCCCCTGCATCGAAGCCGCCCGGCAGCACTGCCAGCTGTTCTTTCCCTGGTACAACGACCAACACCGCCACTCCGGCCTGGGCCTACACACCCCCGCCGATGTCCACTACGGCACCGCCGCCCGCATCCGCGCCCAACGCGGCGTCGTGCTCACCGCCGCATACCACACCCACCCCGAACGATTCGTCCGCAAGCCACCCCAGCCACCCGTCCTGCCCACCAGCTCGTGGATCAACCCACCCGACCAGAAAGACGCCACCGCTCAGTAATTACTACTCGACGGTGCCTCATTCAGGTTGACAG
>DASUVX010000020.1:0-7219 GCA_036378735.1 Pseudonocardiaceae bacterium
TCGTGCTCGTGGTCATGCTCGTGGATTTCGAAGATGGTGTCGCCGGAGCAGCCACACGTCGCACACATCAGGCCATTACCTCAACTTCCCGGATTTTGAGTTCTTCTCCCGCGAGTAGTTCGCGGTTGGCGCTGCCGCACTCGCACAGCATGAGCAGGTCGTTCAGCACGAACTCCGCACCGCAGTCCCGGCAGCGCGCCTTGCCCGTGGGTTGGATGATCTCCAAAGACGCACCTTCGAGCGTAGTGCCCTCGGTCACAACCTCGAAGCAGAAACGGAGCGAATCAACAACAACACCAGACAGGGTGCCGATCTCCAGGCAGACTCGGCGCACCTGCGCATCGCCCATCCGGTCCCATATGGCCTGGATCACGCTCTGGGTGATCGACATTTCGTGCAAGAGCGCCCTCCTCGGTTACGCACCCAGTCCAGTCCCCGTGCGGGGATCTTGTCAAGGGCGGGACAATCCTCCTGTGCAGCAGAGTATCCGAGTTGAGGTGCGGGTCGAGGGCGTCGTACAGGGTGTGGGATTCCGGCCTTACGTTCACGGTCTGGCGCACCGTCTCGGGCTGTCCGGCCGGGTCGGTAACGACACCGCCGGCGTCTTCGTGGAGATCGAGGGAGCCGAGCAGGCGGTCAGCGAGTTTCTCGCGACGTTGCCGGCGCAGGCGCCCCCGCTGGCCGTCATCGAGCAGGTAAAGACCAACCCGCTAGTCCCGACCGGGGAGTCAGGTTTTCACATCGTGTCCAGCCAGGCCGCCGGCCGGCGTGACACCTTGATCTCGGCAGACACCGCCACTTGCGAGGATTGCCTTCGCGAGATGGCTGATCCCACCGACCGCCGCTTCGACTACCCCTTCACCAACTGCACCAACTGCGGTCCGAGATTCACCATCGTGCGCGACGTGCCCTACGACCGGCCGTTCACCACGATGGCCCCGTTCGCGATGTGCCAGGACTGCGCCCGTGAGTACCACGATCCGGCGGACCGGCGCTTCCACGCCCAGCCGGTCTGCTGCCCGGCCTGCGGACCCCGGCTGCGGCTGATCGACGCCCGCGGCGCCGAGTTGCCCGGAGAGCCACTGGCTGCGGCCGCGGAGTTGCTGACCGCCGGAGCGGTGCTGGCGGTCAAGGGTCTTGGTGGCTTCCATGTCGCGGCGCTGGCCTCAGATGCTGTCGCGACCGCTGAGTTGCGGGCGCGTAAGCACCGCGAGGACAAGCCGTTCGCGGTGATGGTGGCCGATCTGAACACCGCACGCGAGCTGTGCGAGATCGACCCGGTGGCGAAGCGGGTGCTGGCCGGGCGGCGGCGGCCGGTGGTGCTGCTACCTAGGCGTCCGGACGCCCCTGTCGCACCGGCGGTCGCGCCCGGCAACCGCAACCTGGGCCTGATGTTGCCTTACACCCCGCTACATCACCTGCTGCTGCGCGACACCCCCGGACCCATCGTGTTGACCAGCGGCAATATCTCCGACGAGCCGATCGTCTACCAGGACGACGACGCGCGCCGGCGGCTGACCGGAATCGCGGACGCCTACTTGACGCACGACCGGGCGATCCACATGCGCACCGACGACTCGGTGGTTCGGGTGTTCCGCGGGGCTGAGCTGCCGGTGCGCCGGTCCCGCGGCTACGCGCCCGAGCCGTTGACCCTCGCGCAACCTGTGCCCCGCCCGATCCTGGGCTGCGGCGCCGAACTCAAGAACACCTTCTGCCTGGCCCGCGGACGGCACGCGTTCATCTCACACCACATCGGTGACCTGGAGAACTACGAGACGCTGCGTTCGTTCACCGAGGGCGTCGAACACTTCCGGCGCCTTTTCGACGTGACGCCGGAAGTAGTGGCATACGACTTGCACCCGGAATACCTGTCCACCAAATACGCTCTCGATCTGGCTGACGTCGAACTCGTGGGCGTGCAGCATCACCACGCGCATATCGCATCCTGCCTGGCCGACAACCGTGAGCCGGGTCCGGTGCTGGGAGTGGCCTTCGACGGGACGGGCTACGGCAGCGATGGCACCTTGTGGGGTGGCGAGTTCCTGCTTGCCGACCTCACTGGATTCCAGCGGATGGCACACCTCGTGCCAGTCCCGCTGCCGGGCGGCGCCGCGGCCATCCGGCAACCCTGGCGGATGGCGGCCGCCTACCTTGGTCCTGATGCGCCGCAAGACCTGATCCAGCGCAACGTCGAGCACTGGGATTCGGTGCTGGCGATGGCGTCCCGGCGGGTGAATGCCCCGCTGACCTCCAGTGCGGGACGCCTGTTCGACGCGGTCGCGGCCATCCTCGGGATCCGCGACTCCATCAACTACGAGGGCCAGGCCGCGGTGGAGCTCGAGCAGCGAGCCGACTTGACCGAGTTGGGCAGCTACCCCGCCAGAGTCAGCGAGGGCCCCACGCTAGCGCTGCACGGCGTGGATCTGGTCCGTGCCGTGGTTGCCGATCTCCAAACGGGCATAGCACCGGAGGTGATCGCCGCCCGGTTCCACCACGGTCTGGCCGACGCGATCGTCCGGGTCTGCCTGATGTTGCGAGAGATCACCGGCGTCGACGTCGCCGCCCTGTCCGGTGGGGTGTTCCAGAACGTGCTGCTACTCGAGCGCACGGTAGCGGAACTGGAGGATGCCGGATTGCGGGTCCTCACCCACTCCCGCGTCCCTCCCAACGACGCCGGCATCAGCCTCGGCCAGATCGCCGTCGCCGCCGCAACCGCGCAGTCTGGATGCAGAACGCGGTAATTTGGCCTGGAGAAACAGCGTTCTGCATCCAGAACGCTGTTTGATTCACTGCTTGCGGGCCCAGGGGGGTGGGGCGGCACCGCGATTCATGGACCAGGTAACTCCACCGAGCCGGCCTTCCTGGATGGGCTCCGGGGGGCGAGGCCGGTAGGACTTGGCCAGCTCAGCGGTCGGATCCTGATCCCGGTTCAGAATCAGGCAGGGGGCGCGGTAGGAGCAGCGGGAGCACACCTCCGGCGCGGGACTCGGATAGATCTGAAGGTCTGGACTGGTAGCGGCGGTGACCTCAGCGGCCAGGTCCGCGCCGGCCGCCGCAAGTTCGGCATCGCCGCGCCGGATCCGGGTGCGGCGGAACGAATCGGTGCCTTCGGCGTGCAACCTTTCGCCGGAAACGGTGCCGCTGCGGGCATACATCCGGCGATGACCCACCTGCGGGCGTCCCTGCGGCGCCCGGACTGGGACGCTGAGTTTCCCAGCGTCAGCGTGGATTTCGTTGTACACCGTGCCCGAGATCTTCATCCCCAGATAGAACAGTGGCCATGCCCATGCCCATGCGATCGTCTGCTCGTCCAGCTGGAGGACATCGTGGTCCGCCCACCCCTCGGTGACCAGACGATGCTGAACAACCCAGTAGGCGTCCTCGGGGTCGATGACCAGCAGGTCGACGCGATCGCTATACCTGACCTCGTCGCCGTCGGAGGTGAGCAGGTTGATGCCAGGTCTGGCCGGGTCGGGAACGTTCACCTCGAAATCGGTTTCGACGCGAATAGGAGCGAAATGGTCCACCGTCGGCGCCCAGGCCGCGTAGGCGTCGAGCAGCGCATGACCCCGGTCCAGCAATTCGTGCAGCGCCTCATCGTCGGCGCCACTTTCCGCTTGGCCGCGAAGCGAACGATCCATAGCCTGGTGCACCAACGGCTGCACGATTGCCCGGTCCCATTCCCACATTCCGGGGAAGTAGTACACCGCGAGCGCGTCGCGCACCGCCTTATTGAGATCGATCGAGGCAGGATGGTCAGCAAGTTCGAGGTTTTGCCGGTTGCCCGAACTGAAGTCCCATTGCCGGCGGCAACGCTTGAATGCCGTCCGGTCCGACGTGTGGAGGCGGTACACCATCGCGCCCTCGACTCAGTACCCAGTAGTGCCCCGTGATCTAGGGCACGCTCCGTAGATCTTGAGGCTCACGATCAACCCTCACGATCAACCCTAGCGATCAACCCTAGCGTCGCCGAGTTGGACAGCAGGACTGTGGAAGCGTTTCCCGACAGCCCTGCTGTCCAACTCGGCGCACATCAAATACACAACATCATCGGCTGGCGAGCCAGACGCGGCTAGTGCGCGTGCGGCCAGGGGTCGTCCGGCGACCACCGGCAACGATCATGGCCCCCGGCCGCCGCATCCATCTCGGCGAACAAATCCTCGAAGAATGCCGACAGGTCGTCGCGGTGGTGTGCCTGCCACCCGCCGTAATAAATCCAGGCATCCGGAAGGGACTCCTCCGGCGCCGGGATGGGCAACGCACCATCGTCACCGGTGCGCTTCACCACATAGTTCTCGCCACGGCGTTCGATGTACACGACGTCACCGGGCTCGGGCCAATCGGCCACGATCTCGGCGATCAACTCAGTTCGATTCAGCGGACCTCCCCGGCAATGTGGTCAGCAGATCCGCGGCAACGGATCGCCGACGAGCAGATCTATGATTCGGGTGCCACCGAAGCCGGTCTTGAGCAGGACCAGCCCAGGCGGGTCCTCGGCGACGCGGCCGACCGCCGTTGCTCCGGCACCTAGCGGATGCGCCTGCAGCGCCGCCACGGCGGCGTCGGCCGCGCTCGGATCGACGATCGCCACGATGCGTCCTTCGCAGGCGACGTAAAGCGGGTCGATGCCCAGCAGCTCACAGGCGCCACGGACCTCCGGCCGCACCGGAACGGACTCCTCATCGACCACTACGGCAACACCGGCTGCGGTGGCCACTTCATTGAGAATCGTCGCGACCCCACCACGGGTGGCATCGCGCATTGCCCGCACACCGGGACCCACCGCATCGAGTAGACCCTGAACCAGCTCGTGCACCGGGGCAGTGTCGGACACAAGCTCAGCGTCGAGGTCAAGCTCGCCGCGCTCCAGCAGGATGGTGATGCCGTGGTCGCCCACCGGGCCGGACACGATCACCACGTCGCCGGGGCGAGCCGTGGCCACGCCTAGCGTCAAGCTGCCGGTGATCAATCCGACGCCGGCTGTGTTGATGTAGCAGCCGTCGCCCTTGCCTCGCTGCACGACCTTGGTGTCGCCGGTCACAATGGACACTCCGGCCGCAGCCGCGGCAGCCGACATCGACGCCACGATCCGCCGCAGGTCCTCGACCGGAAATCCTTCTTCCAGGATAAAGCCGGCCGAAAGATGTGCTGGTCGCGCTCCGGAGACAGCCAGATCATTGACGGTGCCATTGACCGCCAGGTCACCGATGTTCCCCCCGGGGAAGAACAACGGTGACACCACGTAGGAATCCGTTGTGAAGGCCAGCCGCGTGTCGCCCGCGGTCAGCGATGCGGCGTCTTCCAGTGGCTCCAGCAGCGGATTGCGGAATGCGTCCAGGAAGATTGCCTCGATCAGCGACTGGGTCGCCTTACCACCGGCACCGTGCGCAAGGGTGATGAGCTTCTCGCGGACCCGGGGCCGGGCCCGCCGGGCGCGCTCGATGCGTTCCAGCACCAATTGCTCCCGCCCGGTGTGCTCGGTCCCGGGTGTGGCATGCGTGGGGTAACCCGCGCCAGCATCGTGCTCGACGACGGCCTCCTCCGCCCAGGCAGCTTGCTGCTGCTGGGTGGTGTCTTGATGCGTCATGCCCTGCTGCTTTCGATACTGACTTCCCGGATCCGCTGGCGGCTGAACCGGCCGAAGTTGTAGTACGCCGCACAGGCCCCCTCGGAAGACACCATGCAGGTCCCGATCGGCATCTCAGGCGTGCACGCGGTGCCAAACACCTTGCATTCCCACGGCTTGAGTACGCCCTTGAGCACCTCGCCGCATTGGCAGGCCTTCGGGTCGGCGACGCGCACGCCGGGGAGCCTGAAGTGCCGCTCTGCATCGAAGGCTGCGTACTTCTCGCGGACTTGCAGCGCGGAGTGCGAGATGAAGCCGAGGCCCCGCCACTCGAAGTAGGGACGCAACTCCATCACCTCGGCCACCGCCCGCAGCGCCACCGTGTTGCCGTCCCACGGCACCACCCGGGCGTACTGGTTCTCCACCTCGCAGCGGCCCTCGGCCAGTTGCTGCAGCAGCATGTACACCGACTGCAGGATGTCCAGCGGCTCGAACCCCGCCGTCACGATCGGCTTGCCGTATTCCGCTGGGATGTACTCATACGGCCGGCAGCCGATGACGGTGGAGACGTGGCCGGGACCGATAAACCCGTCCAATCGCAGGTCGGGGGAGTCCAGGATGGCCTTGATCGCTGGGACGATCATGACGTGATTGCAGAAGATCGAGAAGTTCTCGATGCCCTCAGCCGCCGCGCGTAGCACCGTCATGGCGGTGGACGGCGTGGTGGTCTCCATCCCGATCGCCATGAAGATCACATGCTTGTCCCGGTTCTGCCGGGCGACCTTCAACGCGTCGAGCGGGGAGTAGACCATCCGGATATCGGTGCCGGCGGCCGAGGAGTCGAAGAACGACCCGCGTCCGCCGGGCACCCGCATCATGTCGCCGAAGGACGTCATGATCACATCTGGCTGCTCGGCCAGCGCGATCGCATCGTCCACCCGACCCATCGGGAGCACGCACACCGGGCAGCCTGGCCCGTGAACCAGGCTGATGGATTCCGGAAGATAGTCCTCCAGTCCGTGCTTGTAGATCGTGTGCGTGTGCCCACCGCAGACTTCCATGAACTTGTAGTGCCGCCCCGGCTCGCACAACGCCGCGATCTTAGCGGCTAGCGCGCGAGCCTTTTCGGCATCCCGGTATTCATCGACGAATCGCATCGTGCTCACTGCCTTTCGTCAATCCGCGATTCGAGCAGGGCAGCTATCTCATCCTCGTAGGCCTGTCCGATGCCTATCAGGAAGTCCATCGCTGCCTTGGCCTCTTGCTCGTCGATCTTGGATAGCGCGAAACCGACGTGAATCAAAATCCAGTCACCGGGAACAGGCGGATCATCACTCAACAGACCGATATTGATCGCGCGCTTGACCCCACTGACATCGACCCTGGCCAGATCGGGCTGGTCGGGTAAAATTTCGATCACTTCGCCCGGGATGCCGAGGCACATGAGCCCTTTACCTCCGTAGTTGGAGTCCTCCGTGGTGGGAGTTGGTTACATCTCGCTGATCTGCTTGTAGCGAGCCACATCCTTAGACACCTGTACCGCTACGGTGACCAGGCCGATCGCTGACCCCCAGAACACCAGCCGACGCAACAGACGGAACATTGCCTTCACTTCCTTCCTTGTCGGTGAGCAGACCCAGAACCACCCCGACA